>CAJMLH010000008.1 GCA_905214195.1 uncultured bacterium | reverse complement strand
TATAGAAAAACCCAGACTCACTCTTATGGTGAGCCGGGCTTTTGTCTACAGTCTGCGGCATAACTCGTATAGGAGTTATGCCTGTTTTGAACTTTGCAAATATTCAGTTAGCAACGCTTGTCAAAGGCTTGCTTGAGATATCCCACGGTGAGGATTAGAGCTATTATAATTCCGGCATAGGGCCAACTTGATTTAGTACCACCTGTAAATTTGATTACTCCGCACCATATTGCTATAAAAAGGCATATACCGGCTTTAATAATGCTTACTGTTTTGTCCGACATGATTTGAAACCTCCTATTGGCGTGTTTTGCTGTCTTCCATAACTGCAACAGAGGCACTTGCCCCGATTCTGTCTGCGCCGGCCTCTATCATTGCCATAACAGTGTCGTAATCTCTTATACCGCCGCTGGCTTTTACTTGAAGTCTGTCACCTACAGTCTTGCGCATCAAAGCGACATCTGCCTCGGTGGCTCCACCGGTGGAAAAGCCTGTTGAAGTCTTTACAAAGGCGGCTTTAGCCTCTTCAGAGAGACGACATGCTGTTTCTTTTTCTTCATCTGTAAGCAGACATGTTTCTATGATGACTTTGACTATTGCGTTATACTTGGCGGCAGCGTCAACGACTGCTTTGATATCTTCATATACAAATTCTTCTCCGCCTTCTTTGAGGGCGCCTATATTGATTACCATATCTATTTCACAAGCGCCATCCTTGCAGGCCTCTTCTGTCTCGAAAACCTTGGTGGCAGTGGTACATGCGCCGAGAGGAAACCCAACAACGGCTGCAATCTTTACATCGGAACCGTCAAGGGCGTCTTTGCACTGTGCAACATTGCATGAGTTTACACAAACTGAGAAAAAATCGTATTTCAAAGCTTCGCTGCACAGCAGATCAATCTGCTCAGTAGTAGCATCCGCCTTGAGCAGGGTATGATCAAAATATTTATTTAATGGTTTGGAAAGTTTCATCCTTTTTACCTCCGGGAGTTAATATGATTTTATTATATCATGCAGTAATTGATATTGCAATGGCGGCCTATCATGCATATAATATAAAGATAGGATTAAGAAAGAGGTAGCTATGGGTAAAGCAGAAAAAGACAGTTTGAGATTGGGGAAATTGAGATGCCTTTGGTTCGTGCCTGCGTTTATTATGTTTTTTGTCAGCCGTATGGCATTTGGTACGATAGCCGCAGTTATTCTTGCAGCGGCTTTTGGAATTGGATATTTCAAAATATGCACCGGAGCAAAGAAAAAAGTAATATGTGACGAAATTATCAGTGATATGAAAGAAAGCCTTGGAAAAGCCGGCTTTGAAAATACTGTATTTGAAATCAAAAGTATGAGTATAGGACTTGTTGTAAGAGTATATCTGATACGAGCAAGAAGCAGAGCTGAAATATATTCAAGGATAATTTCAGAAAGAATTGAGTCGGGTTGGTATAAAAAACATATCTGGGTAACTCAGGTTGTGGATGTGGAAAAAAGCGAAGCAATAGAAGAAGCCAGACGAGTTCTGAATGAGGTACTCTTAGAAGACATCAGAGAAAAAGCAGGAGGAAAAGGAAAAGAATAGATGCAAAGGATTTTGATTATAGATGGTCAGGGTGGACTTTTGGGCAAACAGCTTGTTGAGGCAGTAAGAAGAATAATACCGGAAGCGGAAATAACAGCCGTTGGGACAAACCCTACAGCAACCACCAATATGCTTAAGGCAGGGGCAACAAATGGGGCAACAGGTGAAAATGCCGTTAAAGTCTGTGCAAGAAATGCAGATATAATTGCAGGACCGATGGGAATAGCCATAGCAGATTCATTGCTTGGAGAAATAACACCTGATATGGCAGTGGCGATTGGACAAAGCAATGCAAAAAAGGTCTTGATTCCCATAAACAAATGTAATAATATAGTAGTCGGCACTGAAAATAAATCCACATCGGAGCTTATTACAGATGCCATCGAGAAGATAAGAGAAATCATCAGAAGTTGATTTTCACAGATACCAGAAGGTACAGGTACTCCAGAAGGAGAACTGTATCTTTTATTTTTTGCAAAAATGAAAAGAAGAGGAGAATCCTCTGAATGCATTTTTGAGAAAGAGGAGAGAAGATGACAAAACAAACAAACCATATCAAGAACTTAATTTTATCAGCGTTGTGCCTTGCGATAGCAATGTATTTGCCATTTCTTACAGGCCAAATACAGACTATAGGAAATATGTTATGTCCTATGCATATACCTGTATTCCTTTGTGCGTATATATGCGGATGGAAATGGGCAGCAGCAGTAGGACTGGTTTCACCGTTTTTGAGATATGCGGCTTTCGGAATGCCGCCTATAATGCCGATTGGGATAGGCATGGCCTTTGAGATGATGACCTACGGTATTGTGGCCGGACTGCTTTATAAGATTTTACCTAAAAAAACATTGAACATTTATGTGTCACTTATCATATCAATGATAGCAGGAAGAATCGTATGGGGGATAGCAAGACTTGTGATAGCGGGAGTTGTTGCCGATGCGTTTACATGGCAGATGTTTATAAGCGGAGCTTTGCTCACTGCCGTTCCGGGGATCATTTTACATATCATATTGATTCCAATCATTGTAATGGCGCTTAGGAAAGCAAAACTTATAGATTGATGGGGATTCCCTAAAATATATAAATTCCGTTATAAAACATAAATGGTTGGCGATATGCCAACCATTTTTTGTTTGTACAGACAAAGGAGGTATTGAAAAAACAATAAATTTGTACTATAATTATATGTCAAATACATAAGTTTTATTGAGAGGAAGGACGACCTAAATGGGCATTAAAGTAGCAAAGTTTGGTGGTACATCAGTTGCAGATGGTATTCAGCTGACCAAAACCAAGCAAATTATAGAAAGAGATCCTGACAGACGATATATAGTAGTATCGGCTCCGGGCAAACGATTTGAGGGAGACAATAAAATTACCGACCTTCTGTATCTGTGCAAGACTCATATAGAGCATAATTTGCCATACGATCAGATTTTTCAGGTAGTTGTTGACAGATACATGGCCGTAGAACTTAATCTTGGAGTAGATGTTGATTTGGTGATGCACCTTGATAAGATAAGAGAAAATCTCAAGAAAAATCCAAGCGCCGACTATATTGCGTCGAGAGGTGAATATCTTAATGCCATTCTTGTAGCTGCATTTTTGGGATATGATTTTGTTGACACATCAAATCTTATAAAATTTGACAGCAAAGGCAGAGTCTTAATAGAGGAGACTGATAGGCTGCTTAGAGAGGAATTATCCAAACATGAGAGAGCTGTATTACCCGGATTTTACGGCTCTACAGCGGACGGAGAAATCAAGACATTTTCAAGAGGCGGCTCAGATATAACAGGAGCTTTGGTAGCAAGAGCGATTCAGGCTGATGTTTACGAAAACTGGACAGATGTTTCGGGATTTCTTGTAGCTGACCCAAGAATCGTAAAGAATCCTAAAAAGATAAAGACCATATCATATAAAGAACTCAGAGAATTGTCATATATGGGAGCAAGCGTTCTGCATGAGGATGCAATTTATCCGGCGAGACTTGCCAATGTTCCTATAAATATAAGAAATACCAATGATCCTACTGATCCGGGCACAATGATTACAGCTGAAGTTACAGATGATGATAATGATGACAGCATCATAACGGGAATCGCAGGCAACAAAGACTTTACCGTAGTTGCTCTTTATAAGAATATGATGAGTAGTGAAAGAGGTTTTGTCAGAAGAATCCTTGGAATTCTTGACGACTACGATATAAACTTTGAACACTTGCCGAGCGGTATAGATACAGTGTCTGTAGTAATGTCAAACAAGGCTATAGGAGACAGACTTGATGAGATTTTGGATGCTTTTAGACAGAGGCTTCAGCCGGACAGCATAGATGTATATGAGAATATGGCACTCATAGCAACAGTAGGTCATAAGATGTCATTCAGAACAGGCGTGTCCGCAAAACTTTTCAATGCCCTTGGCGAAGCAAAGGTTAATGTCAGAATGATAGAGCAGGGTTCAAGCGAAATGAATATAATAGTGGGAGTTGAGAACAAACACTTTGAGAAGGCTATAAAAGCCATATATAAGGCATTCGTAGAGGAGGAATAACTCATGAAAAAATTAGTTACTATCAGCCGTGAATATGGCAGCGGCGGAAGAATAATAGGAAAAATGCTGGCTGATAAGCTTGATGTGCCGTTTTATGACAAAGAAATTATAGACATGGCAGTGCAGGAAAGCGGATTTTCCAGAGAGATGATAGAAAATGCGGAACTTAAGGCAAAGAGCAGTTTTGCATATAACCTTGCGTCTGCTTTGAATTTCAGTGAGGGGATGAGTTCCGGTTCACTGTCTGTTAATGAAAAACTGTTTCTTGCACAGTTTCAAGTTATAGCTGAGATAGGAAAAAGGGGTGAGGGCGTAATCGTAGGAAGATGTGCTGATTATGTTCTTAAAGATTTGCCGGGCGTAACAAATGTATTTATTCATGCAGAGATGGAAGACAGAATAAAAAGATCAATAGAAGTTTACGGAGATGACAGCGAAAGAATAGAACATGTGATAAATACTTATGATAAAGCAAGACAGAATTATTACAATTATCACACATGCCAGAGATGGGGAGAATACAAGAACTACAATTTGGCAATAAACAGCAGTTATATAACTGAAGAAGAGGCCGCAATGCTTATCAAGAATTATGTGGAAAGAAGAAGTTACAGATGAAGATAGGATTGATAGAAGCCGCCAAACCGGCACCCAAAAGCAGGCTTGACAAGACAGCGATGCTTAAGGGGATAGGAATCGGCCTTGCGGCAGCAGTGATTATTACTGCGGCTGCATCACCTGCAATTAAGAATAAAGAGTGTGAAACAAAGGAAAAATAAAAACATTTTGTCGATTTGTTTTGATGGAAAAATGGGAAAGATGAAAGGAACAAAAAATGTCAAAAGATAAGGGAACTTATTATATAACTACACCTATATATTATCCAAGCGCAAATCTGCATGTAGGACATACCTATTGTACAGTTATGGCAGATGCCATGGCACGCTTCAAAAGACTGTGCGGCTATGATGTTCGTTTCTTGACGGGAACGGATGAACACGGCCAGAAAATAGAAACTCTTGCAAAGGAAAAGGGAGTATCGCCACAGGAATATGTAGACGAAGTGGTAGACGGAATAAAGAAACTCTGGAAAACCATGGAAATATCCTATGATGATTTTATCAGAACCACTGAGCCAAGACATGTTGAGAGAGTACAGAAAATATTCATGAAAATGTACGAGAACGGGGATATTTACAAAGGAGAATACGAAGGTCTTTACTGCACTCCTTGTGAGTCTTTCTGGACAGAAAGTCAGCTTGTCAACGGATGTTGTCCGGACTGCGGCAGACCGGTTCAGGCTGCAAAGGAAGAAGCATATTTCTTCAAGCTTTCCAAATATGCAGATAAGCTTCTTGACCTCTTTGAGAAAAAACCGGAATTTTTACAGCCGGACAGCAGAAGAAATGAGATGATATCATTTATTAAGCAGGGTCTTGACGATTTATGTATTTCCCGTTCAACTTTTGATTGGGGAATCCCTGTTCCGATAGATGAGAAGCATGTAATATATGTATGGCTTGATGCGCTTACAAACTATATAACAGCATTGGGTTATCCTGATGATACTGAACTTTATGATAAATATTGGCCGGCAAATGTTCATCTTGTGGGAAAAGAAATAGTGAGATTCCACACTATTATATGGCCTGCAATGCTTATGAGTGCAGGTTTGCCGCTGCCTAAGCAAGTTTTGGGACACGGATGGCTTTTGTTAGGCGGCGAAAAGGTTTCAAAGTCTAAGGCTGCCAAGGCGGGTGATGTTGTAGACCCTGTTGTTCTGATAGACAGATACGGAATAGACGCTCTTAAGTATTTTCTTCTTCGTGAGTATACATTCGGACAAGACGGTGTATTTACCAACGAAGTTATGCTTAAACGCATGAACTACGATTTGGCTAACGACCTTGGAAATTTGGTGTCAAGAACTGTTTCGATGATAGAAAAATACTGTAATGGTGTTGTTCCGGCTTCGACAACGAATGATTCTACAGATGAAGAACTTAAGGCAGTTGCAGTAGGTGCTGCTTCCAAGGTTGAAAAGCAAATGGATAAATTTGCTTTCAATATGGCTCTTGAAGAAATTTGGATAGTAGTCAGAAGAGCAAACAAGTATATAGATGAAAAAATGCCTTGGGTACTGGCAAAAGAACCTGAGCGCAAAGCGGAGCTTGACACTGTAATGCATAACCTTGCAGAGTCGCTTAGAATAATTTCAATATTGATAGAACCGTTTATGCATACCACATCTAAAGAAATAAGAAAGCAGATTGGACTTTGGTATTCCGAGGCGGAATGGGAAGACGCTTTCGTTTTCGATAAGATGAACGGTGAGCAGGTTAAAAAAGGAAAAGCAATTTTCCCAAGAATCGATATAGAAAAGGAACTTGAGGAATTGGCAAAGCTTGGCCCTGCCAATGACGAAAACGAAAGCGTTCCGTTGGAACTCAAGCCCGAAATAACTTATGATGATTTTGACAAGATAGATTTCAGAGTCGGAACTATAATAAAAGCAGAGAAGCATCCTAAGGCGGACAAGTTGTTGGTATTCCGGGTTAAAATGGGAACTGAAATCAGACAGGTTATAAGTGGTGTTGCAGAAGATTTCAAGCCTGAAGAGATGGTAGGTCAAAAAGTCATCGTTGTTGCCAACTTGAAACCTCGTCAGCTTAGAGGTATGGAGTCTAAGGGAATGTTGTTATTCGCAGAAAACGGAAAACGCTGTGAAATAGTTACGACTACAGCGCCTGACGGTGAGTCTGTAGGCTGATAACCGAAATGATAGCGACGGCTTGAAAAATCGAATTAAATTTACAGGAGAGGTATGTTATGTTATTTGACTCACATGCTCATATAAACAACGATACCTATACACAAGAAGAAAGAGAAGCCTTGATTAAAGAAATCGAGGCTTCTGATTTATCTTATGTTATGGATATAGGGTTTGATATTAAAAGTTCAAGGAAAGCAGCGGAACATTCCAATAAGCTGCCTTGGTGCTACGGTGCCGTGGGAGTTCATCCCCACGATGCAAAAACAATGAACGAAGAGATTTTTAATGAAATTGAAAAACTGGCAGGAAATGAAAAAATCAAAGCAATAGGAGAAATAGGCCTTGATTTTCATTATGACCGTTCTGAAAGAGATGTTCAGGAATACTGGTTCAGGAGGCAGATACAGCTTGCAAACAAACTCAGAATGCCTATAGTTATACATTCAAGAGATGCAGATCAAAAGACGATGGATATTCTAAAGGAAGAGGGCGCATTTTCCGAGGAACGAAAATCATGGTTTCCGGAAAGACAGGGAGCGGAGCCTGAAAAGAAAGAAAAGGATGCAAGAGTTTTGCTCCATTGTTTCAGTGGAAGCAAAGAGCTTGGAAAAGAATATGTTAAGCTGGGGGCAACTCTTTCTGTTGCAGGACCGGTTACTTACAAGAATAATCATAAAACGGTGCAGATGGTAGAAGCTATACCAATAGAGTATTTGTTAGTTGAAACTGATTCGCCGTATCTCACACCGGTTCCTTTCAGGGGCAAGCAAAACAAGCCTGTTTATGTTGAGCATACTGCAAGAAGAGTTGCTCTTATAAAGAATTTGTCTTATGAAGAGGTTGCTATGCGGACTATGGAAAATGCCAAGGTGTTTTTTGGAATAAAATAGCAATGAATCGCCGGTTTTTCGGAAGTAGTGATAATTTGTGGTGTTTCCTGTTTCGACATCGTTTGACAGATGCGATGTGATAGAATTGAAGCATTATGAAAAATACTAATGCAGATAAAATTGAGAAGATAAGCCGGGGCAGGTTTATGATTTCCGCCGCCACTGCCGCCGCAGCAGGCAGCGGCGATGCCGCTGTCTGCTGCGGGCTGCCTGACGGCAGCCTGGCCTTCATACTGTCGGATGGTATGGGAAAGGGTATGAAGGCGGCGGCAGAGAGCCGAACAGTTATCAGCCGGTTGAGGAGAATGTTAAAGGATGGGGAAAAAGCATCTGATGCCATAAAAATTCTCAATGGTCATATGGTAAGAAAAAGCGGAAGTGAGGAGATGTTCGCTACCGTAGACCTTACCATAATAGACAAGAAATCGGGGAAAGCTCGATTTTATAAGATGGGAGCTGCAAGCTCATTTCTTGTGAGAAACGGCGAGGTAAGGAGAATACAGCAAGCTGCCTTGCCGGTGGGAATTATACCTAAGGTAAGGCTGCAAAACACAGCAGTAAAACTTAATCCCGGGGACATAATAGTGATGGTTTCCGATGGAGTAACGGAAGCCGACAGAAAAGACCTTTCAGCAAACTGGCTTGAGAACTTGCTTAGAGGGGTCTCAAAGAGGGAGAGCCTTGGACCTAAGTTGTTGGCAAGCGAAATAGCAGATGCCGCAAGGGAAAAATACGGCGGCAGAGAAAGAGATGACTTGACAGTGATAGTGGCAATGATAGAATAAATGTGCAGCGAAGCTCTTAGGCTTTTAGCTGCTGAGAGCAGCAATCTATATTAAGTTCAGTTTACAGCGGTAAAAACCATGAAAAATAAAATTTTGCAGACAATAAAAAGAGAAAATCTTTTGAGCGAAAATATGCATATTGTTGTAGGCCTTTCGGGAGGGCCCGATTCAGTATGCCTCTTTGATGTTCTTAGAAGAATGTCTAAAGAGATGAAATGGAGTCTGTATGCAGTTCATGTCAACCACGGATTTAGACCGGGTGCAGCAGACGAAGACCAATTATATGTAAGTGAAATGTGTATGAAGTACGGTATTCCCTGCGATGTATACAAAGCGGATTGCAATTTAATTGCAAAGGAATACGGGATGACTTCAGAGGAGGCAGGAAGAAAAGTCAGATATGATGCTTTTTCCATGACAGCCGAGAAAATTCGCCGTGAAAAAGGTCTAAACCATAGTGATATTGCTATTGCGTTGGCACATAATGCCAATGACCAGGCGGAAACGATTCTGTTCAGAATATTGAGAGGCACAGGAACAGACGGACTATATGGAATTCCTTACAGCAGGCCGGATGAAAAGGGTTTCAAAATAGTAAGGCCACTGTTGGATGTGGATAGGGATGAAATAGAAAATTATTGTGAAAAACAAGAATTACTTCCACGGATAGACCATACTAACAGTGAAAATCTCTATACAAGAAATAAAATCAGGAATATGCTGATACCGTATATTAAAGAGAATTTTAATGAAAATATAACAGAAGCTCTTATTAGGCTTGGAAAAGTAGCGGCAGAGGACAGAGACTTCATCGGCAGTGAGGCTAAGAAGATATTCGACGCATCGTTTTGTGAATCGCAAGTTGACGATTTAGCATTTGAAAATTGTACTACGAAAAGTGACAATTCGGAATTTATAAAAGGTATCAATTCCATCGGCAGTACGGAATTTACAGACGACAGGCAGGTAGGAAAAGGCAAGACCGTCAAATCCGTCAGCCTTGATATAAAGCCGCTGCTCAAAGCTCACAGAGCTTTGAGGATGAGAGTTTACACAATTGCGCTTGATAAAATAGGAGTGGCTCAAAATATAACATATGCTCAGGAAGAGGGGATAGACAGAGTTTTGAATTCAAAGAATCCGTCGGCTATATACCTGCTGCCTGACAATGCAAGAGTTAAAAGAGAATATGACAAAATTATATTTTTTATAGATGAGTCTAATACAGAAAAAAACAATAAAACTACTCCCGAGGAGTATGGATGGAAACTTTATGAGCTTACAAAAGAAGAGTTTGAACAGTTTCGCCTTAAAAAGAAAGAAGAAGCAGCAGAAGGAAACTTTTCCGTATATGGTGCTTTTGAGGGAGTTTCGTGCTCGGAACTTTTGATGAGAACGAGAAAAAAAGGCGATAGAATTGCTGTTGCAGGAGGAAGCAAAAAAATACAGGACTTTTTCGTAGATGAAAAAGTTCCCAAGCTGCATCGTGATAATATGCTGCTTCTTGCAAAGGGAAGCGATGTTTTATGGGTACTGCCCTCAAAATACTTTGTAAAAGAGTCTTTGGCTGAAAAAGGCCGCTTCTCGGAGCGTTACAAAGTATCTGACAAATGTGTTTCAATCGGCAGTATATCGAGGGAAAGCAATGGAAAGAATGATTGTGAAGAACCTGAAAAAGAACAGTGCCCAAACCATGAAAATAAAGTAATTATCCTTGAAAAATTGTGATAAATATGATAAAATACACCATTATATTTGTAGAATAAAACAAAAATGTAAGGGGGAAAATCGTGAAGCGATTTACAAAAAACTTAATTGTATACATCGTCCTGTTTGCCGTTGTATTGGGCGTAGCAGGAGTGTACAGAGGAATGAACAATGACGGTACCGAGGTAAAAAAGGTTGCATTGTCCACTTTTATAGAGTATTTAGAGGACGAAAAAATCAAAGAAATAAATGTAACAGACACGAAGCTTACAGGAAAGCTAAACGAAAAGAAAGTCGTTTATACTTATGTAAATTCCCTTGTTGAGCTTACGCTGATAAATGAACAGTATCTGTTTCCGCAGATGCAGGAAGGCACATTAAAATATGAGAGCGATGCTCCCAATAATGCAGGCTCTGTGATTTTAAGCTTGCTGCCGACATTGTTTGCCGCAGGTGCAATAATATTCTTGATTTACTTTATGATGAACCAGGGAGGCAACGGTAAGGCATTCCAGTTCGCAAAATCAAGAGCCAAGATGGTTAAAGGCAACGAAAAGAAGGTTACTTTTGCAGATGTTGCCGGGCTTGATGAAGAGAAACAGGAACTTGAAGAAGTTGTAGACTTCCTCAAATATCCAAGAAAATATAAAGATCTGGGAGCAAGAATACCAAAGGGAATTCTCCTTGTAGGCCCTCCGGGAACAGGTAAAACCTATGTTTCCAAGGCTGCCGCAGGGGAAGCGGGCGTTCCTTTTTTCACCATAAGCGGTTCAGACTTTGTTGAAATGTTTGTAGGTGTGGGAGCTTCGAGAGTAAGAGACTTGTTTGACCAGGCAAAGAAAAATTCGCCTTGTATCGTTTTCATAGACGAAATAGATGCCGTTGGAAGAAAAAGAGGAGCCGGCATAGGCGGAGGCCATGATGAAAGAGAACAGACTTTAAACCAGCTCCTTGTAGAAATGGACGGGTTTGCAGAAAACTCCGGAATAATAATACTGGCAGCTACCAACAGACCTGATATTCTTGACCCGGCACTCTTAAGACCGGGCAGATTTGACAGACAGATTGTAATCGGGGCGCCTGATATAAAAGGTCGTGAAGAAATCTTCAAAATACACAGCAAGAATAAACCTCTTGCAGAAGATGTTACTCCGGCTATACTTGCAAGAAGAACTCCGGGATTTACTCCTGCCGATATCGAAAACCTTCTTAATGAAGCGGCCCTTATAACTGCAAGAAGAAACGGACGCTTTATCAGAATGGAAGAAATCGAAGAAGCTATTACAAAGGTTATAGCAGGTCCTGAAAAGAAGAGCAGAGTTATAAGTCCTAAGGAAAGAAAACTTACCGCATATCATGAGGCGGGTCATGCAGTTGTTGCAAGGTGTATTCCTGAAAGTGACCCTGTACATCAGGTTACAATTATTCCAAGAGGAAGAGCCGGTGGATTCACTATGACTCTCCCTAAAGAAGACAGAAGCTATGAGACTAAAAACAGCATGAAAAATGCCATAGTACATCTGCTTGGGGGACGAGTAGCCGAGGCGCTTACCCTCGACGATATAAGTACAGGAGCAAGCAACGATATTATGCGTGCTACGGAAATTGCTCGTGACATGGTTACGAAGTATGGATTCAGCGAAAAGCTGGGTACTGTAAATTACAGCAGCTCCGAAGAAGTATTCTTGGGAAATGATTTTACGACCCACAAAAATTATTCAGATGAAGTGGCTCGTGAAATAGATGATGAAATAAAGAAAATAATATCAGAGGCATATAAGGAAGCAGAAAGACTTCTGAAAGAAAATATGGCTACATTGGAGAGAGTTGCCGAAGCGTTGCTGCTTGTTGAAACCATCGACGGCGAGCAGTTTGAAGATTTGTTTACCGGCAAATACAGTGCAGAAGAACTCGCAGAAAATGTCAAGATATCTGAGGAAGCAAAAAAGGAAAGAGACAGGGAAGAAGCCGAAGAAAGCGAGAGAATCCGAAGAGAAGAGGAGGAACGCCTTAAGGCTGAACTTGAAAAATACGATACCGATTATATGGACGATGAGGATTCGTCAGATTCCAAGTCGGATTCTGACGATTACGAGTCAGGAGAAGATGAGGAAGAGTCTGTTCCCGACGAAATGCCTGATGATAATTCAGAAAGTGCAATTGACGATACCGCAGACGAGGAGAGAGACCTTTTGTCTGCTGATGAGGAAATGAAAAAAGATGAAGATAACATTTAGAGACTGTTTGCAGCTCAATGTGCTTAGTCGTGGCGTTGTGGTTGCCGGAGAAAAAAATCTGGATAAAAGGATTAAGAATATTTCCGTTCTTGATGCAGCAAACCCTGAGGAAGCCGTATTATATAACGGAAAGCCTGAGGAACTGATACTTACTGCTTTTTCGGGAATGAAGAAAAATACCCAGATGCAGGTGGAAACCATAAAGGAACTGGCAAAGTCCGGTGTTTCCGGCATTGTTATACTTCAGCGTGAGAATGCGGCGGACTATCACAATTATCAAGAAGTCATAAGGGCAGCTGAGGATGTAGGGCTTCCCCTTGTAATTCTTGCGGCAGGCATCAATGTAGGATATTCGGAAATTATCACACAGGTAATGGAGAAAGTCTTATACAGCAGTAACTTCAAAAATAGCTTAATAAATAATACGATATTTCATTTATTGAATTTTGAAAAGCACAGCAGCTTTAAACAAGCATTGAGAGAAGCGGCCGTAAGCAATGAATTTCAGGTGGTTTTGCTCAGCGAGGATTTTAATCCGATATTTAATGTTGAGACAAGGCATAAAATAGCTATAGATGCAGCCATAAGGAGAGGACGGGAAGTTGCTCTGAACTTTAGTCATGTTTATAGCCTTATAGAAATCGAAGGTGTTTTGACTTATTGGGGCAGGATAGAGAACAACGGTGAAAAATATTATCTCCTTATTGTTGATAATGAGGATAATTATTCAGCAGGAGAAATAACGAAGCTGGCGGAAATTATCGAACTTGCCATGGGAATGTGGAAATTCACCCCTGAAAGGGATGCAAAGGCAGAATTTGTAAAAGCTTTGATAAGAGGAAACAAAAGCCTTGCCTATTCTTTAAGGGAAGAGGTTGGAATAAAACCGTCAGACCTGATTTCTGTCTTTTATGCAAGAGGATTAGACACGATTAAAAGTGAGAGTATTATAGCTTCTTATGAAGAAAGAAAACTCTTAAAAGTAATCAGGCTGAATGAAGACGGAGAAATTTACGGCGTTATATTTAAAGGTGAGGAAGCCGGCGGCATAGAAGAACCGGGAGAAAAAGCTGTCTGCATAAAAATGTTTGATGAAATGAAAGAGGATAAGACTGCCAGAATATTCCATGTGACAGGTGTAGATGCAATAGAGGGAGCCGGTGACGGATTTCACATAATAAACGAAACATGGTCATCTGTAGGTTATATATTCCCATACAAGAGAGTCTTTACCAAATATGAGCTGGCGCTTGTGAGCAACTGCATGAATATTAAGATGCAGGGAGGATATCTTAAAAAGAATTACAGCGATCTTTTGGGACCTTTCAGAAAAGAGGGTGACAATAAGTCAAGGCAGCTCCTTGATACGCTTGAAACTTTCGTTCTTGATGCCGGGATGAACAGCGGAAAAACGGCGGAGTTTATGGGCATACATACAAACACTGTCCAATACAGACTGAAAAAAATAAATGATGTTTTAGGCGCAGAAATTACAGGTAACCGTGTAATTCCGGGTCTGACTATAGCATTGGCATTGCAGCGTATGGAAGCGGCGACTAACTAAGAAACATCAAGTAATAATATTAAAGAAATGAAAGGGAGAACCATGAAAGAATTGCGTATAGGCAGCTTGATACTGGATAATCCCTTTTTTCTTGCACCTCTGGCAGGTATAACAGATGCACCGATGAGGATACTTTGCAAGGAACAAGGGGCGGCGCTGGTGTTCAGCGAAATGGTAAGCGGCAAGGGACTATGGTATAAAGATAAAAATACGGCAAGGCTTCTTGAAACATATGAAGAAGAAAGACCTGTTGCGTTTCAGATTTTTGGTCATGAACCTGAAATAATGGCATTTACGGCCGCAGAACTTTCTAAACTACCTTGTGCGGCGATTGATATCAATATGGGATGTCCCGTACCTAAGATTGTAAAAAACGGCGAAGGGTCTGCACTTTTAAAAAATCCCGATTTGATATATGATATAGTCTCAGCCACAGTAAAGAATACTGATAAACCTGTAACCGTTAAGATAAGGATAGGCTGGGATAACAATTCTATCAACGCAGTGGAAGTTGCTCATGCGATTTCGGCAGCAGGAGCTTGTGCAATAACTGTTCATGGCAGAACAAGAGAACAATATTATAGCGGAAAAGCTGATTGGAGTATGATAGCAGCAGTAAAAAGAGCTGTAGATATACCTGTTGTCGGCAATGGAGATGTTGTAGACGCAGCTTCTGCAATGGCAATGATGAAAGAAACGGGATGCGATTTTGTTATGGTGGGAAGAGGCGCTTTGGGTAACCCATGGATATTCAGAGAGCTTACGGCAGCTTGGAAAGGTGAAGAACTTCCCCAGCCACCGAGCGGAGAAGAAAAGAAAGAAATGATGATTCGCCATCTTGAAGACCTTGCGGAGTTTAAAGGAGAATATCCGGCCGTTCGTGAAATGAGAAAGCATGTAGGTTGGTATATTAAAGGAATGCACAATGCAGCATCGTTTAGGGGAAAGGTAAATCAGATAAACGACATAGATGAACTTAAAGAAGCCATAAAAAGTATATAAGACAAACCCGAAGGAGATGACATGAGATGAAGTACAATTTTGATGAAATTATTGACAGAAGGCATACAAATGCTTTAAACACAGATGGTTTCAGGGGTTACATTTTCCATGCAGGCCCTGAAAAAGTATTTCCTTATAAAGATGAAGAATTTATACGCATGTGGGTGGCTGATATGGAGTTTGCAACGCCGCCTGAAGTATGCGAAGCAATGAAGAATCGCATTGATAAGCGTATTTTCGGTTACAGCGGAGTGTATGATTCAGAATACTATGATATATTCTCAAAGTGGTGCAGTGATATGTACAATTGGGAATTTCCCAAGGAACAGCTTAAGTTTTCCGCAGGTATAATTCCTGCACTGTACCAATTTGTTGAAGATTTTTGTCTGCCTGACAAAAAGGTTCTGACTCTTGCTCCGGCATATGGGTTCTTTCTTCATGCAGCGGAGTATAACAGGGTAGAATTGGTTACATCAGACTTAAAGAATGATAACGGATATTTCACCATAGACTTTGATGACTTTGAGAAGAAAGCCGCTGATCCCGATGTTACAATGCTGATGTGGTGCAATCCACATAACCCGACAGGAAGAGTATGGACTGAGGATGAACTGAAAAGAGTTGCGGAGATAGTGGAAAAGAATAATCTTTGGATTGTTTCAGATGAGATTCACTGCGACCTTTTGAGAACCGGAAATCACCATATTCCTATGGCTAAAATCATGCCTGAATATAAGAAACTCATAACTTGCATGTCAGCAAGCAAAACTTTCAATATGGCTGGATTGATGCATTCAAACATTATAATAAGAGATGAAAAATACAGCGAACATTTTTCTGATCGTGATAAGTTGATAGGTTCAATCAATCCTGTTTCTTTGGAAGCTCATAAAGCTGCATATCAAAAGGGCGGAGAGTGGCTTGTTCAGCTCAAAGAATATCTTGACAAAAATTTTGAGCTTATGAAGTCTTATTTAAATGAAAATGTTCCTGATGTAGGATGTTATGTTCCGCAGGCCACTTATCTGGCGTGGGTAGATATGAACCGTGCTTTGCCTGATGTAGAGGATTTATGCGATTTCTTTGCCAATGAAGCAGGTGTTCTGCTTGAGGGCGGCGATGAATTGTTTGTCGGCAATGCAAAAGGTTTTGTTCGTCTTAATTTGGCAATGCCTCGATGCCTTTTGGAGGAAGGGCTCAGGCGCATGGCTGAAGCAATAAAAAAACATAATAAATAATTTTAAAAAGCAGGCGGTACAGTTCTTTTACAGTTTACCGTCTGCTTTTTTACAAAAATCCGATTTGCATATCTATCCAGCTTTCTTGATTAGCTTGTGTAACTTTATCTTCCGGCATAAGTTTGCCAACCAAAAGGGAAGAAGTAGGGTCATGAAGTTTGATATTTCTCATAACCGCCTTGGCATTGTTGTTGGCATAGCAGTATCTGCAAAGATGGGCACATGTGTCGTATGCGCCTATATCTGAGGACAGTATACAGGAACATTCTTTTCGTGAACTTTTATAACCTTTAGGTAAAATGAGTTTTGAACCTATAGCCTCCTCAAAGACCTCCTGTGTCATACAGCCGCTGCAATCAGCCCCAAAATCGGCTAAAAGCGTTCCCTCTGCACATGTTTTGATTTTGATGTTGTAACTTTTTCCTATATCAATCAGAGCTTTTCCCAATAAAAGTTTATCTTGTATTGAAACCTCGTTTGCTTCCGGGAAATTTCTTTTTACCTTTTGGTAAATATCAAGAAAACTTATTACACAGGTTTTTGTATATCCGCTTAGAAGTCGGCACATTTTTTCAAAGGCTTGGGTGTGATATGGGATTGTATAGGTATTGTCTATGAATATAGGGTCATATCTCCAGCATATATTGTTTGAACCGACTATTGAAGATAAATGCCTGAACGCATTTAATATTTGTTTCTTATCTTTTATTCCCGGTTCAATCTCTTTACCATAAGGCGTTATTGTTACGAACCAGTATTGATTATATTGGGAAATCATTTCCATATACGGAAACATGGGGGCGGGATTCTTGGTGCAGAACACCATTAAATCCACAACCTCTTTGTTGATTTCGTATCTTGTTACAATAGAGGGGTTATAAGGACTGCGTACCAAAACATATCCCTCTGATAATCTGCCGGCAAACCACTTGGAATAGAAAGCCGGTATGTCTGTTCTGTTTCCTGTGTGTAAAATCATATTTGTCTCCTAAAAACAATATTATAACAAATAAGATGTTACTTCAACCAAAAACATTATATATGCCATAAGAAAATAAAATAAAGTGAATTAGTTCATAAAAAGTTGACAGCTACCTTTGCCACAGTTATAATGGTATAGAATTATCAGAAAATTCAATATTCTGTTATACATTTATTTGAACTTAGGAGGTAGAACTTAATGGAACATCATAAACACAAGGGAAAATTCCAGTCAAATTTCGGATTCCTTATGGCAGCAGTGGGATCTGCCGTGGGTCTTGGAAACTTATGGGGTTTCCCTTATAAGATGGGTATTGGAGGCGGATTTGCTTTTCTTGTAATTTATTTGGCGATGGCGATATGCATAGGCTATCCTTGTATGCTTTACGAGTTTTCAATAGGCAGAAAATCCGGAAAGGGAGCAATTGGTGCATATGAAAAGATAGACAAAAAGTTTGCTTTTAATGGATGGATTGCTACGATAGTACCTTTCTTCTTGTTGATGTTTTACTGCTGCCTTGGCGGATATTGCATAAAGTACCTTGTGGCAAATTTGGGCGATCTGTTTAATGCGTCATGGGGAGTAGGAGAAGTAAATAGTGCTCAATATTTTGATACTTTTGTATCAGATGTCCCTCAGTCGGTTATTTTCACTGTAATATTCCTTGTATTGACTATTCTCATAGTAGTGGCAGGAGTAGCCAAAGGGGTTGAAAAGTTTTCGGTTATAGCTATGCCGGCACTTTTCGTTATGTTGGTGATTACGGTTATAAGAAGTGTGACTCTTCCGGGGGCAGCTGAGGGTTTGGCGTTCATGTTTAAACCTAATCTGGAAGCATTTACCGGAGGTAACTTTTTAAAAACTTTGGCTCTTGCGGGAGGACAGCTTTTCTTCTCTTTGTCACTGGCTTCAAGTGCCTTGATAGCATACAGCTCATATCTTGACAAAAAAGAAAATCTTGAAAAGAATGCGTTTATTGTACCGCTGGCTGACACAACAGTTGCAATTCTTGCAGGTCTTGCAACGCTGCCGGCAGTATTTTCGGCAGGTCTTGAGCCTACAGCAGGTCCGGGAATGCTTTTCATAACATTGCAAACCGTATTCCAGAGCATGGGAAGTGCAGGAGCAATATTCGGAACGATATTTTATCTGTTGGTATTTATTGCAGCACTTACATCGTCCATATCCATGCTTGAGGGAGCGGTGTCTGCGTTAATGGACAGAAGAATAGAGAAAGGCAAAATTCCGGGAAGAGCTCGTCTCACTGCTATAGTAGGTGCTATAGGCTGTATAGGTGCAATAATTGTTGCGGCTGATGCTCTTGGAGCAGGCGGTTTGCCTCACCTGTTCGGTTTCTCAACATGGCTTGATACCTTTGACTTATTTGCCGAGGGTATATTGATGCCGGGTGGATGCTTGATAATGGTAATAATACTTGGATGGCTGAGACCGAATTATACAGATGATGAAATTTTACTTTCGAGCAGTTACAGGACAAAACCTTTTGTAAGACTTTGTGTTAAATACATTGCTCCGATTTTCATGATATTCATACTAATTGTACAATTGGATACTTTCTTTAAATTAGGAATTTTTTAGATTTTATGTCAAATGTCGGGGTGGCTGAAATAGTTTCAGCCACCCCGATGTTTTTTGTGCAGAACACTTTTATAACAACACTTCATGATTATAAAAATCCAATCAGCAAATTCTGTTCAAACTGATAAGAGATTATTTGATTGTTGGAGAAATTGGAGAAAAATGATAATAAATTAACACTATTTCTTTATATTATGATAAAATGATTACAACATAAAAAAACTCGCATAAGCGAGTTTGTCCACACCGTGTGGAGCCCATAGGGCGATTAGGAAAATTCTTTATTTGAACTTGTAGTGTAATCTCATATGGTAGTCAATTGAGATGATTAAATTGTACTACATTATGATGAGGATGTCAACAATAGCAGGAGGGTATTAAATGGAAAAATATTACATAGGACTTGATATAGGTACAAATTCTGTAGGATGGGCTGTAACAGATGAAAAATACCGAATATTAAAGCGCAAAGGAAAGTCGATGTGGGGTATAAGACTTTTTGATGATGCCAAAACGGCATCAGACAGAAGAATCAAAAGAGCGGCAAGGCGGAGATTACAGAGAAGAAAAGAGCGGATATTACTGCTGCAAGAGCTGTTTTCAGATGAAATGTCCGGAGTAGACGATACTTTCTTTATTAGACTTAATGAAAGCAGACTTCATATAGAGGATAAACAGCTAAAGGTGAAACATCCTCTTTTTATAGACAAAGATTACTCGGATAAGGAGTATTATAAAGAATACCCTACAATTTTTCATTTGAGGAAAGAACTTATAGAGAATACGGCTCCTCATGATATAAGATTAGTATATCTTTCACTTCATCATATTTTAAAAAACAGAGGGCATTTTTTAATAGAGGGAGATTTGAGTGAGGCAAAGAATTTTGGGAAAACATTTGAGCAGCTTATAGAGACGATATGCGATGAGTTTTCTGTAGAAATTTATGTAGAAAGCAACCAACAGTTTGAAAAAATCTTAAGAGATAAAAGCATATCCAAACGAGAAAAGGCTAATCAGTTAAGTAGACTTTTGACTATTGAAGAAAGTACATATGATAAAAAGGAAATAAAGAAAATCAGAGGCTCAATAGACAACATATGCAAGCTTATGGTGGGCAATAAAGGTGATGTTTCTAAAATTTTTGATGTAGAAGAGCAGAATTTAAAAAAGACTTCGTTTAGTTTCTCTGATGCCGCATACGATGAAGAAATAAGAGAAGACTTGGAAAAAAACATACCCGAAAAATGTTTTATAATTGACAGCATAAAAGCAATTTATGATTGGAACACACTTGTTGATGTTCTTGATGGGGAAGAATACTTTGCCTTTGCAAAGGTAAAGAAATATGAAGAACATAAGAGTAACCTGAGGGCTTTAAAAGATTTAATGAAAAAATATTGTGCAACTGATGTTTACAAGCGCTTTTTTGATGGAAAGGAAGCAGAGGGCAAATCCGTTAAAAACAGCGGTAAAAATAAAAAGGCACAATTCCCATCATATGCGGGATATATAGGAAGTTCAAATACTAACGGGTCGAGTATAGATATTCCAAAGTGTACTGAAGAAGAACTATATAAAGAACTGGAAAAGATTTTAAAAGATATAGAAGTTGAGGAGAAAGATAAAAGTAAATATAACGATATTATGAGTAAGATAATGTCTAAAAATCTTCTGCCTTTACAGCGGAGCAAAGACAATGCGACTGTACCTCATCAGCTTCATGAAGCAGAGTTAAAGAAAATTCTTGAAAATGCTTCAAATTATCTGGGGTTTTTAAATGATAAAGACAATAGCGGATTAACTGTTGCCGAAAAGATTTTAAAATTGTTTTCATTTAGAATACCATATTATGTAGGGCCTCTTAGTGAAAGGCATAAAGAGACCGGGGCAAATGTGTGGGTTGTAAGAAAAGAGGAAGGAAAAATATACCCATGGAATTTTGAGGAAAAGGTGGATCTCGAAAAGTCAAATGAGGCATTTATTCAAAGGATGACTAATAAGTGCACATATCTTATCGGGGAAGATGTTTTGCCTAAAAATTCGTTACTGTACAGCCGTTTTATGGTTCTGAATGAACTTAATAATTTAAAAATAAGAGGGAACAAAATATCAGTTAAATGTAAGCAGGATATTTATAAAGAAATATTTGAAAAGCATGTAAAAGTTACAGGTAAAATGCTTTTGAGGTACCTTAAAGATTATGATGAAACCCTATCTGTGACTGATTTGAGCGGGTTTGATGGAGATTTCAAATCCAATTTGTCATCGTATCTTGATTTTAATAAAAAGATTTTTATTGGACGAATGGGAGAGGATTATATAAAAGAAGCCTCAGAAAACATTATAAGATGGAAGACTATTTATGGTGATGACGATAAAATGCTTCTTAAGGCTGTTCATAATAAGTTTGGAAACGAACTTTCGGAGAAACAGCAAAAGGAAGTTTGCAGATTAAGATATAGCGGTTGGGGAAGGTTTTCGGAAAGATTTTTAAATGGAGTAGAAGGGAGTGATAGGCAGACCGGTGAAACATTCACTATAATCGAGGCTTTATGGCAGACAAATAATAATTTAATGCAGTTGCTTAGCAATGATAAATTTACATTTAAAGAAGAAATAGATAAAATCAATTCAGAATTGACAAATGATTTGACGGAAATAAGTTATGATTCTACAGTAAAGGACTTATATGTTTCGCCTGCTGTAAAGCGTGCAATATGGCAGAGCATTGAGATAACAGAAGAAATCAAAAAGGTAATGAAATCTGACCCCGATAAGATTTTTGTTGAAATGGCACGAGGAGATGAGAAGAAAGAGAGAAAGAAATCGAGGAAAACACATTTGCTGGAATTGTATCAAAGCTGCAAAACTGACAGAAGAGAATGGATAAAGGAAATAGAAGAAAGAAATGAAAGGGATTTCAACAGCATAAAGCTATATCTTTACTACACACAAATGGGAAGATGTATGTATACCGGTGAAGAAATTGATATTCATCAACTGATGTCTAATAATTCAAAATGGGACAGAGATCATATTTATCCTCAATCAGTCGTAAAAGATGACAGTCTTGATAATCTTGTTTTGGTGAATAAAACTTACAATGCGAAAAAGAGCAATGGTGTTTTATCAGCTGATATAAGAAATAAACAAAAGGATCGTTGGTTGATATTGCTTCAAAAAGGCTTTATAAGTAAGAAAAAATATGACAGGCTTATGAAAAAAGACGGTTTTTCGGATGAGGAGAGAGCCGGCTTCATAAATAGGCAGCTTGTAGAGGTAAGACAGTCTTCAAAAGCAGTATTTGAGTTGTTGAGCAGAATATATAAGGACACTTATATAGTATCTGTAAAAGCCGGGTTAGTGTCACAATTCAGAAACAATGATCTTAATGTCCTGAAATCAAGGAGGATAAACGATTATCATCATGCAAAAGATGCATATCTTAATATTGTTGTTGGAAATGTATATGACAGTAAATTTACTTCAAATCCAAGAAAGTGGCTTAAAGAAAATGCAGATAAGCAATATAATGTAAGCAGAGTATTTGATGAGGATGTATACAGAGGAAAAGAATTAGTATGGGAGGCTCCTTGCGGTAAAGGTAAAAAAAGAAGCGATAAAGGGGAAAAGTATGGAGGAACTATCGATTTTGTCAGGAAAACATTAAATAAAAACGATATACTTTATACCGAATACACCTATTGTGAAAAGGGAGAACTGTTTAATGCAACTATTGAAAAGAAAAGCGGCAAGTCAAACATTCAATTGAAAACCGGTCTGGAAACTGCAAAATACGGAGGATATAAGAATGCCAATACGGCTTATTTTGCAATTGTAGAATTTGAAAGAAAAGGAAATAGAGAGAAACTTCTTTTGGAGGTGCCTATATATGTAGCAAATATGCTGCCGCATAACCCGGATGCATATATAGAGTATTGTCAAAATATTAAAAAACTTGAAAATGTCAAAATACTAAGAGCTTGTATAAAGAAAAACTCCCTTATCACTGTAGATGGTTTTCCAATGAGAATAAGAGGTACAGATGAAAAAAATATACTTTTTAAAAATGCCATGCAGCTTGTGTTAAATAATCATGAAGAATGTATACGACATGTTGAAAAGTATCTGGAAAAGAATAGTGGGTTTGAAGTAAACGAGAAATTAGATGGTTTTGATGATAGTATGCTGCTTTCTCTTTATGATGCACTTACAGAAAAGCTGGGGACTGTGTATGCCGGAAGACCGGCTAATAAGAGCAGGGATCTTAGAAGCAAAAGAGAACAATTTGTAGAACTTTCATTGAAAAACAAGGCAAAGGTAGTAAATGAAATATTGAATATGTTAAGATGTGATGCTGCCACTAAGGCTGACATTTCAGCAATCGGAGAGGTTAAAAATGCAGGCTCAATTTCAGTAAATAAAAATACATTAGGAAAAAGTAAACTTATTTTGATAAATCAGTCGGTGACAGGTTTGTTTGAAAACAGAATAGAGTTGTGATATGAGTTGGAGAACAGTAGTTATTACAGGTTGCGCTAAACTTGATTTTAAAATGGATTATCTGGTGGTGCGAAAACAAGAGGCGACTAATCGTATACATCTGAGTGAGATAGGGATACTGATTGTAGAATCGACGGCAGTATCCCTTACGACAGTGCTTTTGTGCGAATTAGTAAAACGAAAAATAAAAGTCATTTTTTGCGACGAGCAGCATAATCCTCACTCTGAGATTTTGCCATATTATGGGAGCCATGATACAAGTGCAAAAGTTAAAAGACAGATAGGGTGGAGTGAAGAAATTAAAAACTTGATATGGACTGAGATTGTTGCTGAAAAAATAAGAAAACAGGCAGAGCATCTAATAAATAGAGGTCTTGAAAGTCAAGCAAAACTATTGGAAGATTATATAAAGGAGCTTGGAGTTTCAGATGAAACCAATAGAGAGGGTCATGCAGCAAAAGTGTATTTTAACGCTTTGTTTGGAATGGATTTTACAAGAAGTATGGATAATTCAACAAATGCGGCTTTGAATTACGGCTATGGGATTATACTTGCGTGCTTTAACCGGGAAATTACGGCAAATGGGTATATTACTCAGGTGGGATTGTTCCATGATAACATGTTTAATCAGTTTAATTTATCATCGGATTTGATGGAGCCGTTCAGGGTATTGGTTGACAGGAAAGTTAAAGACATGAATCCCATAAAGTTTGAGCATGAAGAAAAAATGGAAATGGTATATTTATTAAGCGACAGTGTAATTATTGATGGTAAACATAATTTTGTAAGCAATGCTATTAAAATATATTGCAGAAGCATTTTCGATGCTTTAAATGAAAGAGATATATCATTGATTAAATTTTATAAAAATGAGTTATAGATATATGAGGGTAATAGTATTTTTTGATTTACCGACAGAAACTTCAGAAGATAAGAGAGAATATAGAAATTTTCATAAGTTTTTGATAAAAAAGGGTTTTCTGATGATGCAGGAAAGTGTTTATTGTAAATTGGCGCTTAATACTACAGTTGCAGACGGTATTGTTCAGGCTGTTAAGAATAACAAACCTGCAAGAGGTCTCGTTCAGTTGTTGGTTATAACAGAAAAACAGTACTCAAGAATGGAATTTATCGTGGGAACGGGTAACAGTACCGTGGTAGATTCCGATGACAGGGTAATTATTTTATGAGATTTGTGTACTATGATAAAAACTTTATATTTGATATAGGTAAAGGCGATGTGACTTCATTGGTATTTGAAAATCCAATAATTTTTGAAAAAATTTTGATTGATATTCATGAACATATTTCAAAACATAAAACTTCGTTCGCATTATCTGATGATGGAGAGGAAGTAGATATTTCAAAAGAATGTGATATAATAAGCAGTATTTTTGACATATCTTTTAATAAAAGGGATTTTCAGAAAAGGTTTAATATTGAAGTTGAAAAAGCATCTGACGAAAGTGATATATCACAATTACTGTGCGATATAAACAGTAAAAATATAGAGGTATTGGAAAAATTGTGTTTAGAAGTTGATTATAATATGGAATATATAATTGACTTCAATATTTCAGATATCTTCAAACATTTTGGGGTCAGGTTAAAAGAACCATCGGGTCGGTTTACAGAAAGACTTATTGAATATATTACAGTAGCTAAAAATTTACTTGGGAAAAATTGCTTCTTTATTGCAAATTGTGATGCGTTTTTATCTGTTGAAGACTATGAACATATATATAAAGTTGCAAAATATCAAGAGATTTCGATTGTATATGTACGAAATAGACAATTGGAATTGCCTAAATTTAAGAATGAATATATAATAGATATGGATTTATGTGAAATACATTAACCTGCCGTATGAAATTCAAGGGTTGTAGTGGACTTTTACTTTTAAATTGAGGTTTGAGAGTAGTGTAATTTCATATGGTAGTCAAACGGTTTCGGGATGAAAATCTTCAAGTTCCGCGTTTGAGAGTAGTGTAATTTCATATGGTAGTCAAACTGTTGGAGATGCTCTTACTGTTGGTCAGAAGTTTGAGAGTAGTGTAATTTCATATGGTAGTCAAACCTCTTTCCGATTTATCAGATAGTCATATTAGTTTGAGAGTAGTGTAATTTCATATGGTAGTCAAACCGTGAATAACTCGATTTTGAATGACTATTAGTTTGAGAGTAGTGTAATTTCATATGGTAGTCAAACTGGGAGCCTGGTACTATAGCTGATTATATGGTTTGAGAGTAGTGTAATTTCATATGGTAGTCAAACTATACACTTTCAAATCACCTAAATGAAGACGTTTGAGAGTAGTGTAATTTCATATGGTAGTCAAACTATGAATCCACTGAAATACACGCAAGAAGTGTTTGAAAGTAGTGTAATTTCATATGGTAGTCAAACTTAAGTCGTGATTGATTTTATCCTCAAAAGGTTTGAGAGTAGTGTAATTTCATATGGTAGTCAAACAGGCGGACACTTGCATGTGGTTTTGACATAGTTTGAGAGTAGTGTAATTTCATATGGTAGTCAAACATGTGAATCAGAGCATGTATGTTCCTAAAGGTTTGAGAGTAGTGTAATTTCGTATGATAGTCAACTAATGGCAAAATTATAAAAAGCATAGATTTTTAATCAGCATTTTGTAAAAAAGGGCAAAACAACTTAATGCCATATCATTAAGAAATGTTTGCCCTGAGAAATTAAAATCAATTAACTTTTACTCATATTCGGCGATGGTTTTTGCAATCATCGCTTTTGTTTTTTCTGCTATTTTAGTAGTAGACCAATCCTTATAATCTTCATATAAGAAAGGTTTTAGGATATGTATTTGTACGGTTACAAAGCCTGTTTCATTGTTGTCGAAAGGTTTATACGAATCAATTAAAGCTACCGGAATTATGGGGCACTTTGCTTTGGTAGCAGCCTTGAAACTGCCGCTTTTGAATTCAATCATCTGATTTTTCATTCGGCTTCTGGTGCCTTCCGGAAATATTACGAAATTCGCTCCGTTCTGTACTTGGCGAGTTACTTCTTGCATTACACGCATAGATTGACGAGTATTTCCTCTATCTATAGCTACTGCATTCATGCACATAAAGATTTGTTTTACGAAAGGAATCGACATTAGCTCTTTTTTCATTACAGCGGAGATAGGCTTTTGGCAAGCTTCTATCATAGCAAACCCGTCGAAAATCCCTTGATGATTGGGATAAAAGATGTACCCGTCCTGTTTGGGGATGTTTTCACGACCAAAGACCTTAATTTCAAGATTGCCATCAACCTTTGTTCGCTCAACTATTCGTTGAACCACCCTGAACTGCTCCAATCTGGTTCGTTTACTGCCGGGACGGGAGTAGGTATAAAGTTTGTAGGTGAGAGCGGGAAGTCTGAACCAGTTTTTAAGTACAATTTTAGTAAGTCTATGCATTTATTTGATACCTCGATGTCTAAATTTGCCGAAACATAAATGAACGACATTGCTATTTTGATAATAAAGTATAACTGTTAAGGCAGGCGGAAATCGGCAAACCCAAGTATCTTAAAAGATAGTATGGTTTTATATGATTATAGCTGCTGTATAATAGGTACTACAATAAGCATGAAAAAACCGCCCCAAAGCCGTGTGCTAAGGCGGCTGATTCGATGCAGACCGTATGTTTTAAGAGGTCTGTTCTTGATGTCAATATATCATAAAGCGTCATAAAATCCAACAGAAATTTGATTGTTTCTTAATGTTGAATTGTTGTCATATCAGAGGGTATGAAGCCGCATGTGGTCACAAAATTATGTCAAGGGATGTGTTTTAACATGGCGAAATTTGTCGATGTTGGCTATTTCTTTTGCTTGCGGCTATGAGGGCAACATTTTTTGCAAAAAACATTGGCCTGCTGGGTCAAAATTTTAAAATCAGCCAATAGACGACTTTTTGCGACGAATTTCGACCGCCGCAGTCAGTAATTTGTTGGCTGTTTTGCCGAAAAGGTTAAGTTCAGCCAACGATACCGCCATCCGCCGCCATGAACTGTACCCCATAGAGTGGACACGGAGATGAAAGCGGAATGTCGAAAAAAGAGAGCCGAAAATCAGCTCTCTTAATCTTCAAAACATATTGAATTCTTAATACTAAACTACGAATCCTCTGTGGAAGCGGAACCGTAATTCCTTTCCGCTTACGGCAATACCGCAAGAATCGAGAAAGTGTTTAACCGAAGTATCTTTCCAGCAGACCCTTGAGAGCCTTGCCGTGTCTTGCTTCGTCTCTTGCCATTTCGTGAACTGTGTCGTGAATAGCATCTAAGTTGTTTTTCTTAGCGCATTTAGCCAAATCGAATTTTCCGGCAGTTGCTCCGAATTCACAGTCAACTCTCCAAGCAAGGTTGTCCTTGGTAGTAGCTTTCATGTTTGGTTCTAAATCTTCTCCTAACAGTTCTGCAAACTTAGCAGCGTGTTCAGCTTCTTCATAAGCAGCTTTTTCCCAGTAGAGACCGATTTCAGGGTATCCTTCTCTGTGAGCTATTCTTGCCATGCACAGATACATACCTACTTCTGAACATTCTCCCTCGAAGTTAGCCTTTAACTGTTCAAATATGTACTTCTTGTCTTCATCGCTGATGTCAGCGTTGTTTTTAACTGTCTTTGCATAAATTCCGTATTCATGCTCTGCGGCTAAGGACATTTCGCCTTCTACCTTTTTGAACTTGTCTGCGCCTACATGGCAAACAGGACATTCTGCAGGAGCTTCTGCTCCTTCATGGACATAACCGCATACTGTGCAAACCCATTTCATGTGTAAAATCCTCCTGTGTTCATTTAATTTGATTATTTTATAATAATTATATATTACCACAAATTTTGAAATTACGCACAAAAAATTAAAAATATATGTCTTATAAATAACAAAAAAACATTGCAATCGAAAGTTTGAAAGGGTATAATTTTTGTAATAATATTTTCTGAAAAAGGAATACATCAAAAATCATCAAGGAGGATGTAAGAATGAAAAGGACAGTTGCGCTATTGCTGGTACTTGTAATGGTATTTACACTGTTTGCAGGTTGTGGCAGCAAAGATGAAGGCGAATATGCCGGTACAATTAAAATCGGTGTGTTTGAACCTGCATCCGGAGACAACGGAGCAGGCGGAAAGCAGGAATCATTGGGTGTGCAGTATGCTAATTCCGTTACGCCTACAGTTGAAGTCGGCGGAGAGACTTACAAAGTAGAGTTGGTTCCCGTAGATAATGAATCAGATGCAGGTAAGGGAATTACAGCAGCAGAAACACTTGTATCAAAGGGAGTTTCCCTGGTACTGGGTACATATGGCTCTGCCGTAGCAATCGCAGCAGGTCCTACATTTGATAAAGCAGGAGTTCCGGCAATCGGAATTTCATGTACAAATCCTCAGGTTACAGAAGCAGCTAACTACTTTAGAATTTGCTTCTTAGATCCTTTCCAGGGTACGGTTCTTGCAAACTATGCATACGACAACGGAATGAGAAAAGCATATTGCTTGTCAAAAATGGGTGACGACTATTCCGTAGGTCTTGTAAACTACTTTGTTGAAGCATTCAAGAAATTAGGCGGAACAGTAGTTGAAGAACAGTTTGAGCAGGGTAACTCAGACTTTTCGGCTTATGTTGCAAATGCAAAGAAAAACGGATGTGATGTTTTCTTCTCTCCTGTATCTACAGAAGCAGCAGCGCTGATTATAAATCAGGCGGATGCACAGAAACTGGGAATGCCGATATTAGCAGGCGACACTTGGGACTCCAATGTTATAACAGGAGCAGCTAAGGGAACTGATGTTGAGATAATCGTAACCACTTTCTATCAGGAAGGCGGAAATAAAGAGTTTGATGAAGGCATCAAAAAATGGATAGAAGATGACAGTGCAAATCTGGCTAACAATGGCGGTAATACTGACCTTGCAGCCGTAACAGCTATGGGATATGACGCTTACTATGTGGCTCTTGAAGCTATAAAGGCTGCGGATTCCACTGATCCGGCTGATATTCTCAAGGCACTTCCAAGCGTAAGTTATGAAGGTGTATGCGGTAAAGTTGTATTTACAGAAACAGGCGATGCAGACAGAAGTGAAGCCGTTGTAAAGAAATGCAATACGGAAACAGGTCTTTGGGAGTATGTAGGAACTCAGACTGTTGCAGACTAATAACTGCAAAAAATAACAAGAAGATACTTTAAAAGACGATTTGTATAAATCAAGAAATGCGAAAGCGGGGGATTCTTCTCCCGCTTATCGTTGTATATATGGCCATTGCAAAAGCGGATGCCGCTGTAATTGTAAAACCATAAAACCGGGACATCGGCTTTTGCAATGGAACCATTTAGAACTTTGGAGGTACAAAGATGAACTTTTTCGTAGATAATCTGCCTTATATATTAGCAGGTATCTCCGTAGGAGGACAGTATGCGCTGATAGCCATAGGTTACACTATGGTGTACGGAATTTTACGACTAATAAATTTTGCCCATGGAGACATGTTTATGATAGCAGGTCTTGTAATGGTGTATTTGGCTGCTGACCTACCTATATATATGGCCATTGCGGTAGTGATAATATTTACCGTATTTTTAGGAGTAATGATAGAAAAGGTTGCGTACAAGCCGCTGCGCTCGGCGCCAAGAATGTCTATAATGATTTCTGCAATAGGCGTCAGCTATTTATTGCAGAATGCGGCTTTGTATGTTACAGGTGGACTTACACAGACTTATCCGACTATACCTTGGCTTGCCGAGACTGTTGAGATTTTTGGAGCACATACAAAGATGGTAACAGTAATAACACCGATTATTACACTTGTACTTGTAGTCGGACTTGTTTTGCTTATTAAGCATACCAAGATAGGTATGGCTATGAGAGCGGTTTCCAGAGACTTTGAAACATCTCAGCTAATGGGAATAGATATCAACAAAGTAATTACAGTTACATTTATAATAGGCTCATTCCTTGCGGCTATAGGTTCGGTGCTGTATTTTACCAATTATACAGGTGTAATGCCTACATCAGGAGCTATGCCGGGACTAAAGGCCTTTGTAGCGGCTGTATTCGGAGGAATCGGTTCAATACCAGGAGCTGTAATAGGTGCATTCATAATAGGTATATGTGAAAACATAATTAAAGGATTGGGTTGGACTACTTTCTCAAATGCCTTTACTTTTGTACTGCTGATAGTTATTCTCATGATTAAGCCTACAGGACTTTTCGGAGAAAAGAATATAGATAAGGTGTAGGAGGGTGTCATGGATAAAGAAATGAGTAAAAAACGCAAAAACCTTCTTACGGCTTTTGTTTGTCTTATCGTATTACTTTTGGTATATCTGGGAAATATGCTTATTCCGCCGACATCGGGAATGAGCATGTTGTTTACAGTTGTTGAAAAAGGCTCAATATATGCATTGGTTGCCGTTTCCATGAATCTGCTTAACGGCTTCACAGGGTTGTTTTCTTTAGGCCAGGCAGGATTTATGCTTATAGGTGCATATACATATGCGGTGCTGAGTATACCTGAGGGCAGCAGAGCTTCCGTATATCAGTATTTTGATGGAGGACTTATTAAATTTTCAATACCTGAAATTTTTAGCAATGCTTTAGGCGGAGTAATGGGAGAATTCGGGGCTACTGTAGGAGAATACATAGGAATGATGATTCCGATGCTTTTGGCAGGTCTTTTGGCTGCTGCGGTTGCTTTTCTCATAGGAATCCCTGTTCTCAGACTTAAAAGTGACTATCTTGCAATTGCAACACTGGGATTTGCTGAGATTTTGAGAGCTTTCTTCCAATGGAATGCTCTTGGCCCGATAACTAACGGTTCCAATATCTTGAGAAGCTTTTCTACATATAAAACACCGTTGTTTCCGGTTATAATAGCGGGACTTTGTATAATCTTTATAATAATGCTGATAAATTCATCTTACGGAAGAGCTTTTAAAGCTATAAGAGATGACGAAATAGCAGCTGAGGCTATGGGCGTTAACTTGTTCAAGCATAAGCAGTGGAGCTTTGTAATAAGTTCATTTTTTGCAGGTATAGGCGGAGCGCTTTTGGCAATGTTCCAAAATTCAATAGCATCCACTCCGTTCACATCCAATATGACTTATGAACTTCTTCTCATAGTTGTTATCGGCGGAATAGGGTCAGTAACAGGCTCTATAATAGGATCGTTTTTATTTGTTGCGTGCTCTGAATGGTGGCTGAGATTTTTGGACGCAGGCTCTTTCCTTGGAATGGATGTGGCATTTATGAGACCGGGATTCAGAAAGGTAGTCTTTGCGGTAATCATAATGTTAATCGTTCTTTTCTACAGGCAGGGAATCATGGGAACGAAAGAATTCAGCTGGGAAGGATTTTTCGGGTTCTTTAGGAAATTGCCTCAAAGAATAAAAAATTTAGGTAAAAAACACAAAAGAAACACAGAAACAGTAAAGGAGGCACAGTAAAATGAAAAAGGAAAATATATTGCGTGTCTCCGACATAACCATGCAGTTCGGAGGAGTTGTTGCAGTAGATAATTTGAATCTTGAAGTAAACAAGGGTGAGATCGTAGGCCTTATAGGCCCTAACGGAGCCGGAAAGACTACAGCATTCAATGTTATAACAGGTGTATACGCTCCTACCAACGGTTCGGTATCTGTAAACGGAAATATAATACTTGAAAATTACCCGCAAGGTAAAATGAAAACTTTGTATAAGGGTAAAAACGATGGAAAATATAATGACAGGAGAGTGCTTACTCCTGATAAAATAACGAAATTGGGAGTGGCAAGAACTTTCCAGAATATCAGGCTTTTTAAGGGAATGAGTGTATTTGAGAATGTGCTTGTTGCTATGCATACCAACATGGAGGCAGGCGTCTTTTCTGCAACATTCCGAAAGAATCACAAAGAAGAAGCTGCAATGAGAGCAAGAGCAATGGAACTTCTTGAGATGTTCGGACTTGAAAAAAACAAAGATGATCCGGCAACTTCATTACCTTACGGAAAACAGCGACATCTTGAGATAGCAAGAGCACTTGCCACAGAACCTAAACTTCTGCTGCTTGATGAACCGGCGGCGGGAATGAATCCACAAGAGTCAGATGAACTTATGCACCTGATTTCTAAAATCAGAGACGACTTTGACCTGTCCGTATTGATGATAGAACATCATATGCAGGTTATAATGGGTGTCTGCGAGAGAATATATGTATTGGACTACGGTGCTTTGATTGCAGAAGGAACGCCAAAGGAAATACAGTCAAATCCAAAAGTAATCGAGGCATATTTGGGGGTGGATGAATAATGTTGGAAATAAAGAACTTAAATGTACATTATGGTGGCATACATGCTCTTAGAGGAATCGATTTGGAAATACCTGAGGGAAAGATTGTTTCCCTTATAGGAGCCAATGGAGCAGGCAAATCCACTACTCTTAAAGCAATAATGGGTATTGTGCCGAAGACGGACGGAACGATTGTTTGGAATGGTAAAGATATAACAAAAACTGCCACGAGAGAAATAGTGAAAGAAGGCATAGCCCTTTGTCCTGAGGGAAGAAAAGTTTTTCCCGACCTGACAGTAGCCGAAAACCTTTCAATAGGTGCATACCTGAGAAAGGATAAAGAAGAGATAGCTAAGGACAGAGAGTGGGTATATGAGCTTTTTCCGAGGATGAAAGAAAGAGAATGGCAGCTTGCCGGAACTCTTTCGGGAGGAGAACAACAGATGCTGGCGGTAGGCCGTGCTCTTATGGCGAGACCTAAGCTTTTGATGCTTGATGAACCGTCTTTGGGACTTGCACCACTTGTAATTAAAGATATTTTTGCTATAATAAAGCAGATAAAAGAAGCGGGAGTGAATGTGCTTCTTATAGAACAGAACGCTAAGGCAGCGTTGGAAATCTCGGATCTGGCTTATGTTATGGAGACCGGAGAGATAACAATGTCGGGTATAGGCATAGAACTGCTTAGAGACGAGAGAGTAAAAAAAGCCTATCTGGGCGAATAACTTGGAGAAATTTTATGAAGAAGAAATTTGGTGTTATAATTTGTTTGATACTGATGGTTAGCCTTGTGACGGGCTGCACCACTTTCAACAATTTCAAAAATGCATTCTTTTCCGATAATTCAGCAGTAAATGTTGCCAAAGAAAGAACCATAAAGATTGGTGTTTATGAGCCGCTTACAGGTCAATACAAGGCAAACGGAGAGGCAGAAAAAATCGGTATAGAACTTGCGCATGAGCTTTATCCTGAAGTTGCAGGGAAAAAAGTTGAGTTGGTGTATGCAGACAATCAATCTGAAATGGATGTTGCAGAGACAGTAATCCAGGAGCTTGTCGCACAAAAACCATCGGTAATATTGGGAAGCTATGGCGAAACGGTAACTCTGGTTGCAGGTGATGCAGTTAAAGCAAACAATATACCATCAATTTCAATAACAAGCACAAATCCTCTAATAACTGTAAATAATGAATATTATTTCTGTGCAACTTTTGCAGAGACACGACAGGGAGACGCAATTGCTGATTTTGTATATACCAATCAGGGAAAGGACAAAGTCGCCACTGTCAAGGTTACAGGAGACGATACAGCTACAGCGACGGTAAAAAGATTCACCAACAGAATGAAGAAACTTGCAGGTAACAGTGAATGTATCTCAGGGGAATTTGAACTTGCTGTAGGTGCAACAGATTATTCCGAAACAATTAAGGGAATAAAAGAATCAGGGGCAAAAGCCGTATTTTTGGCGGCATCTCCTACTGTAGCAAAAGAATTTTTGAAGCAGGCTGAAAAAGCAAACATGACAGGAATCTTGTATGCAGGGACTAAGAGTTGGAATGACAAAGATTTTCTTGATTTTGCACAGAAAGATAAAAAATTTAATATAGCTTATGCTTCCGATTTCAGCAGTAAGGTTCAAGATACAGAAGTGTCTAAAAAATTCCTTAAAGCTTATCAGGAAAAATACGGAAAAGATGCAGTACCGTCCGATGCTACAGCTATAGCATTTGATGCTTATCTTATGGCAATTGAAGCGATTCAGAAAGCCTATGATTTTACCATGGAAGCTACTGAATCAACGATAATGTCGATGTACAGTACAGAGGCTGCAATAAAAGGAGCTAAGGAAGAACTTGAGCTTGCAAAAAAGACAGGAGTGCCAAGCGGCAAAACCATCAGAGATGCTCTTGCCGGAATCACAGGATTTGAGGGTGTTTCCGGTGTAATAAGTTTTTCGGGCGCTAATGAAGCAACAAAAAATATTACTGTAAACTTTATTAAAAAAGGCGACATTCAAGATGGCATAGATGTTATAGTAGAAGACATCGCAGAAGATGAAAATGCTGAAGAATAAAATATAAGGAGAGAAACAAATGGAAGAGAAAATTAAAGATGCAATAGGTCAGATAAGACCTTTTCTGCAGAGAGACGGCGGAGATATTGAGTTCGTTGAGCTGACAGAAGATAATGTGGTAAAGGTAAGACTTCAAGGTCATTGTGCAGGATGCCCGGGCGCACAGATGACTATAAAGGGTGTAGTAGAAAGAATTATCAAAGAAAGCTACCCTGAAATAAAGGCAGTAGAGGCTGTATAACCATGGAATATGAAAAATTCCTCGAACAAAATAAGGAAGAAATGATTTCTGCCCTCCAAGAAGTTGTTAGAATTAACAGCGAGGAGGGCGAAAGCTTTGTCTGTGCAGATAACAGCGTATATCCTTTCGGGCAGGGAGTACAGCAGGCTTTGGAAACAACTTTGGATATAGGCAAAAGGCTGGGATTTGAAGTTAAAAATGTAGACAACTATGGCGGCCATATAGATTTTCCCGGCACAGGTGATAAAATAATGGCTATTTTGGGACATCTTGATGTAGTGCCTGCCGGAAACGGATGGGATCATGACCCATATGGCAGTGAGATAGAAGATGGTAAAATCTATGGAAGAGGCACAAGCGATGATAAAGGTCCTATCATTTCATGCTTATATGCAATGAAAGCCCTCAAAGATTCGGGCTATAAACCGAAAGCAACCATAAGAGTGATATTGGGATTGGATGAGGAAAACGAATGGAAAGGAATGGATTATTACTTTTCAAAGGAAAGACGCCCTGATTTTGGATTCACTCCCGATTCTGATTTCCCGTTAATCAATAGAGAAATGGGGATATTGGCATTTGAGTTTGCTAAGAAATTCAATAAGACATCAAGCGATGGATTAAAACTACGCTCCATAAAGGGCGGAAATGCGGCTAACAGTGTTGCAGACAGCTGCCGTGCAGTGTTAAACAGTACGGATTCTATTCGTTACGAAGAGATCAAAGAGAAAATAGCTGCATATAGAGAGGAAACAGGATACAAACTCAGTTGTAAGGGAGTTGGCAAGTCATTGGAAATAACTGCTGCGGGAATTTCCGCACACGGAGCAAAACCGGAGGCAGGCCTTAATGCAATATCCATCATGATGGATTTCTTGGGCAGACTTAATTTCGTCAACGAAAGTCAGAATGAATTTATAAGTTTTTATAATAAATATATAGGCTTTTGTCTTGATGGAGAGAGACTTGGAATTGCACTTGAAGATGAGCCGTCCGGCCGCTTGATTTTCAATGTTGGAATGACAGAGTTCAGCTCTGAAGCAGGCAGTTTTACAATCAATATAAGATACCCTGTAACATGTACCGAGGAGCAGGTTTATGCTCCAATGGAAGAAATCCTCAATAAATATGATATAGGTTTGATAAAACTTCATCGTAAGGCTCCTCTTTATATAAAAGAGGATGATCCGTTGGTAAAAATACTGATGGATATATATAAAAAATATACAGGAGATGAAGATGCCAAGCCTATAGTGACAGGAGGAGGAACTTATGCTCGTGCAACTTCGGGAGTAGTCGCATACGGAGCTTTATTTCCCGGAGATGAAGATGTTATGCACCAGAAAAATGAGTATATTTCAATAGAAAAATTGGAGCTGATGACAAAAATCTATGCCGAAGCTATTTACAAATTGTCCTCAGAAGAATATAATGGCTAATGTAAATATGTAATCTGTTTCAGGGCGAGGTGAAATTCCTCACCGGCGGTTAAAGTCCGCGAGCTTGAAGAGAAGCATCACAGTTGATGTAAGGACGAAACATTCGTTTTACAGACAGCTTGGGAGTTATCTTATAAGTTGATCAGGTGAAATTCCTGAACCGACGGTATAGTCCGGATGGGAGAAACACAAACTGACATAAGTTATTTTAAGTAACCGGTATGCAATTTGTAGAGCCTTGATATTTCAATTGTATCAAGGCTTTCCTTATGCCTGACAGATTCCTTAATAAGAAAGGAATATGTTATGAACAATCAAAAAACACAAAGCGCTAAACTTGCAAAAATGGCCATGCTTGTGGCTGTATCAATCGTATTGGTGATGATAATTCACTTCCCTATTTTTCCGGCAGTGGCATTCCTTGAATATGATCCGGCTGACATTCCTATTCTCATAGGTACTTTTGCTTTCGGACCGCTGGCAGGAGTTTGTCTTACTGTAGTGACTTCGCTGATTCAGGGATTTACTGTAAGTGCAGCAAGCGGACTTTACGGAATAATAATGCATATACTTGCAACATCAGCATTGACACTGGTTGCAGGAGGAATATACAGAAAACACAAGAGTAAAAAAGCAGCTGTTATAGGTCTGCTGCTGGGAACTTTAACTATGGCTGTAGTAATGTTCTTTGCCAATATGCTCATAACACCGGCATTTATGGGTATGCCGCTTTCGGTGGTTATGAAATTTATGCCGTTCATATTACTTTTTAATATTGTTAAAGCCGGCATAAACAGTGTTGTTACATTCCTGCTTTATAAGAGAATATCACCGTTTTTACACAAATAGATATGGAAATAAAAAGAATTATAAAAATAAATAGCGAAGAGGAGTCAAAACTCTTTGGACTTGAGTTGGCTAATAATGCCGTGCCGGGACAAGTAATCGCCCTTGTAGGGGACTTGGGTACAGGCAAAACCACTCTAACTAAATATATTGCGTGCGGACTGGGAGTAACAGAGACTGTAAGCAGCCCGACTTTTACGATAGTTAAAGAGTATTACAGCGGCAGAATACCGTTGTATCATTTCGATGTTTACAGGATAGAAGACCCTGATGAACTATTTAATATAGGAGCCGACGAATATTTTGACGGAAGCGGACTATGTGTGGTCGAATGGGCGGACATGGTAGAAGAAGAGCTTCCGGAAGATTCGCTGTATATATATATAGAATATGGCGAAAAAGAAGGAGAAAGAATATACAAATGTACATTTTAGCTATAGAGACTACGGGACCGCTTTGTTCCGTAGCTCTTTTAGAAAAAAACAGAATATTGGGCATTATGAATACATCCGAGCAAAAGAATCACCTTAGAGACCTTATGCCGTTGATAAAAGAACTTTTGTCGTCCTGCGGCGTAGAAAAGTCTCAGCTTGATTACATAGCGGCATCTGTAGGTCCCGGTTCATTTACAGGAATAAGAATAGGCGTTTCTACTGCCCGTGTTCTTGCACAGGTGCTTAAAATTCCGGCTGTATCAGTTCCTACGCTGAATGCATTTTGCGAAAAGCCTTTGGCTGAGGATGAAAAAGATTATGTGATATGCGGAATCATAAATGCAAGAAGAGGGCAGGTTTACGGTATAGTAGACGGATTTATGAAAGGCTGTGCATGTATGATGACCGATGTTCTTGATGTGATAGAAAATGAAGTCCTTGCAAAGGGCCTCCGTGTGAAATTTTTCGGAGATGGGATAGACGCTTACAGCCAAATGATAACCGAAAGACTTGAAGCGGACTGTTTTGATTTTGCAGATAAAAAGATAAGATATCAAGATGCGGCTTCCGTAGGACTGCTTGCATATGAAAAGGTTGAGGGCGGTTCGGTAATAACAGCGGAAGAACTCATTCCCGATTATATGAGGAAAGCAGAAGCACAACAAAAGTTAGAAGCGGGACAGATTAAATTTTAGATAAGCGGAGATTTTAATAGGAATTTATGAGTAATCTTATTATCCGCAAAGCGGAAGAAAAAGATGTGAAAGAAATAGCGGAATTGGAAAAAATATGTTTCCAAGACCCATGGTCAGAAGAATCGGTTAGATATGATGCTATCGAAAACAAATTATCATTTTATCTAATAGCTGAAATTGATGGTCATGTGGCAGGCTATATAGGCATATGGCAAATATTGGATGAAGGGCATATAACCAATGTTGCAGTTGCTCCGGAGCATAGGAGAAAACATGTAGCTTCCGCCATGATGGAGGTCATGATTGATGTGACCGGAAAGGCCGATATAAATTGTTATACTTTAGAAGTGCGTGAAAGCAATTCGGCAGCAATAAAGTTTTATGAAAAGTACGGTTTTAAAATAGAGGGGGTAAGACCCGGATATTATGAAGACAATGGTGAAAATGCCTTTATAATGTGGAGGCAAAATAAAGGAGAATGTAAATGAAAAACGGAAAATTCCTGACCATGGCCTTTGAATCAAGCTGCGACGAAACAGCAGTTGCGGTGGTGGCTGACGGCAGAGAGGTTTTATCCAATGTAATTTCATCACAAATAGATATTTTTAAAAACTACGGAGGAGTAGTTCCCGAAATAGCGGCTCGCCACCATCTTGAAAATATCAATGCAGTAATGGAGGAGGCTCTTAGAAAAGCAGAGGTAACACTTGAAGATATAGATTTGATAGGAGTTACTCACGGACCCGGTTTGGTAGGAGCTTTGCTTATAGGAATAGCCACTGCAAAGGCAGTTGCATATGCCGCAGATATTCCCATTGTGGGAGTTCACCACATTATCGGGCATGTATCGGCTAATTTTATAGAACATAAAGAACTTGAGCCTCCGTTTGCAGCCCTTATAGTAAGCGGTGGGCATACCAATATAGCATACATGGAAAGCTATACACAGTGCAGAGTTCTTGGGGCAACGAGAGACGATGCCGCAGGAGAAGCATATGACAAAGTAGCAAGAGTTCTTGGACTTGGCTATCCGGGCGGCCCTAAAATCGATGCTCTTGCCAAAACAGGGAATCCTGAGGCGATACACTTTAAACGAATAATGCTTGAAAAAGACAGTTATGACTTTAGCTTCAGCGGTCTTAAGACTGCTGTGCTCAATTACATGAACACGCAAAAACAAGCGGGCCGTAATGTTAACAATGCTGATGTTGCAGCAAGCTTCCAACAGGCAGTCATAGATGTAATAGTAGAAAAGACCATAGCCGCAGCTAAAGAAATGAACTATGATAAGATAGCCGTGGCGGGAGGTGTAGCATCCAATTCGGCTTTGCGAAAGGCACTTTCGGAGGCATGCTTAAAAGAAAATATAAATTTATATATTCCGTCACCTATTATGTGTACGGATAATGCGGCCATGATAGCATGTGCTGCATATTATAAATACCAAAATGGTGAGGATGGACTCGACATGGATGCATATGCAAGTCTTCCTCTTTAGGAGAATTTTATGATAGTTTTATCTGCAAGTAATCTGACAAAAGTATATGGAACTGATGTAATCATAAAAGGTGTGGATTTTCACATAAACAGCGGCGACAGAATCGGTTTGGTAGGAAGAAACGGAGCCGGCAAAACCACGCTGCTCAACATGATAACAGGCGAACTGACGGCTGATGACGGGCAGATTTTTGTGTCTTCAGGTATAAAAATAGGGTATCTGAAACAGCGTGATAACTTTGAGCCGGAAAATACAATTATGGATGAAATTCAAAAGGTATTTGAGCAGGTCAAGCACTTAGAAGAAGAGATAAACCGTACTTCTGATGAAGCGGCAGCCAATCCTTATGATGAAAGATTGCTTCATAAGCTGGACAGGCTGCAGCAGGAATACGAAAGGCGGGGCGGATATACATACAAGTCGGAAGCAACAGGCATACTCACATCAATGGCTTTCGGCCCCGAAACTTATGAGAAAAAGATAAAAACACTCTCCGGAGGGGAAAAGACAAGGCTTGCTTTGGCAGCGCTGCTTTTAGAAAAACCCGATTTGCTGATTTTGGACGAACCTACCAATCATCTGGATATCGGAATGCTTAAATGGCTGGAACAATACCTTTCTTCATATAAGGGAAGTATCGTTATAGTCTCTCACGACAGATATTTTTTGAATAAAACCGTAAACAGGATATTTGAAATAGAGCACCATAAGCTAAGAGCATACGACGGTAATTACGATGAATTTGCCGAAAAGAAGAGACAGCTTAGGGAGGCAGAAGCAAGGGCATACGAAAACCAGCAGAGAGAGATAAGAAGACAAGAAGATATAATTCGCCACATGAAAGAACGAGGCACGGAGCATTTGGCAAAGCGTGCAAGATCGAGGGAAAAGCGTCTTGATATGATTGAACGCATAGAGAAACCAAAGAGTGCCGAAGGCAAAATGAAAATAGAATTCAGACAGGACTTTGAATCGGGAACCGATGTAATAATGACTGAAAATCTGAAAAAATCTTTTATTGACAGTGGTAACAGAAGAATACTTTTTGACCATGTGAATATGGATATTAAAAAAGGCGAAAAAATATGTATCGTCGGACGAAACGGAATAGGTAAGACTACCCTGCTTAAGCTTATAATGCAGGAGATTCTTCCTGATTCAGGCAGAGTTAAAATAGGACACAATGTTACATTCGGATATTATGATCAGGGACAGCTTCTGCTCAATCCGGCAAATACTGTTCTTGAAGAAATGAAAGAAACATACAGACTTTACACAGACACAAAAATGCGTTCGCTCTTAGGACGATTTCTGTTTAAAGGAGACGAAGTTTTTCTTAAGGTAGGCGACCTTTCCGGAGGTGAAAAAGCGAGACTTTCATTGCTTAAATTGATGCTTGGAGGCGCAAACACTTTGCTTCTTGACGAACCGACTAACCATATGGATATAGAGTCCAAAGAGGTGTTTGAGGAAGCGCTTGCGGAGTTCCCGGGCACGGCACTTATCGTTTCTCATGATAGATATTTTCTTCAAAAAATTCCGGATAGAATACTTGAGATTACGCCTGAGGGTATAGTCGAATATCTGGGCAAGTATGATTATTATATGGAAAAAAAGGAACAGATACAGTCCGGGAAAAAATATCTTGAAGAGATGGGTGCGGCGGATTCTCACAAAGAGGAATTGTCAGCTGAAGAAAAACGCCGAATGAAAAAAGCGGAAGAAGCCGAAATAAGGAGAAAAAACAGATTAAAAGAAAGCTTGGAGGAAGAAATAGCACAGTTAGAAAAGAAGATATCGGAATTAGAAGAGCAGATGTGTCTTCCGGAAAATGTTGCTGATTATGAAAAGCTTGAGCGCCTTGGCAGTGATTTGCAGCTTTCAAAATCTCAGTACGAAGATAAATTGGAGGCATGGATGGAACTTTCGGATTGATTTTGAAGAAATTTTCACAAAGAATACAAAAAATATCCTTGCAAATGATAAAAAAAGTAATTATAATAAACCATAGTTCAATTATAAACAAGCAGAACGGAGGCTTAAAATGATTTTTGAAAAGGTAAAAGATATAATTATAGAACAGTTACAGGTAGATGAATCTGAGGTTACAATGGATACTAATCTGATGAAAGATTTATCAGCAGATTCCCTGGATGCTGTAGAGATTATTATGGCTATTGAAGATGAATACGGAATCGAAATCCCTGATGAAGAAGCGGAAAAATTCCAGACAGTAAGAGATCTTGTTAAGTATGTAGAGGAATTAAAGTAGTTGACGGATATTTATAGCTAATTAAGCCCGCAAAGATAAATGCGGGTTTTCGCTTCAAAAAAGCAAGATGCAAAGGCATCAATGTAAGCGGAGGTAGATATATAAAGACAGTTTAGGAGAGGCAGACATGAAAGACAGACAAATTTCAAAGGCAGTTATAAAACGCTTGCCGAGATACAGAAGATACCTAAAAGAACTTGAGAAAAAGGGTGTGGAGAAGATTTCCTCAAAGGACTTAAGCGTTCTTATCGGATATACGGCTTCTCAGATACGCCAGGACCTCAACAATTTCGGAGGATTCGGACAGCAGGGATATGGTTACAGCGTCAACAATCTGCATGAGCAGATAGGAAGTATCCTGGGACTTGATAAGACATATAAGATGGTGATAGTGGGATACGGTCGCCTTGGACAGGCTATAGCAAGCTATATTTCAAATAATGAATCCAATTTCCATATAGCAGGTATATTTGATGTTAAGCAAATTATTCAAGATGTTGAATTTAAAGATGCTCAGATAATGACCTGTGGTTCTTTGCGTGATTTCGTAGAAAAGGAACAGGTAGATATTGCAGTTATAACAGTTCCTTCTCAAAAAGCCCAGTTGGTAGCAGATACTTTGGTAGATGCCGGAATTAAGGGAATATGGAATTTGACTGCGGTAGACTTGGAGCTGCCTGATAATATAGCAGTTGAGAATGTACACATGAGCGATAGCCTTCATGCTCTCGTATATTATATGGGAGACAACGAAGAATAAAAGAAAAATATTTCTATGTCGGATGTTGGGATTGCTGAAAGACTCATCCCATGTATTTGATACAGAGCCAAAAAAAAACGACCCAAAAGGTCGTTTTTTCTTATCGGTATAATATGTATTAACCTTCTACCGGTGCGTCAACAGGGCATGTGTCTGCACATGAACCACAGTCGATGCAAGCGTCTGCATCAATTACATAGATGTTTTCGCCTTCGCTTATAGCGTCAACAGGGCATTCTGCTGCACAAGCTCCGCAAGCTATACAAGCGTCTGTAATTTTGTAAGCCATTATTATTTTCCTCCTGTGAAAAGATATATCTTTTATGGTACAATTATAGCAGAAGGCAGTATAATAGTAAAGTGAATTCTTTAAGGAGTTTTGACATGAAAGTATACACATTGGTAGGAAAGAGCGGAACAGGCAAAAGTTTTCATGCCATGGAACTATGCAAAAAGCTTGGTGTAGAGGCAATAATAGACGACGGATTATTTATATATAAGAACAGCGTCATTGCCGGTAATTCGGCGAAAAGACAGGAAACAAAGATAGGCGCTGTGAAAATCGCCCTGTTTTTAAATGACAGACTGCGTAATCAGGTCGTATCGGCAATAAAAAAAGAGAATCCCGAGAGCATACTTGTCTTGGGAACAAGTGAAGATATGGTTGATAAAATCATCGAAAGATTGAATCTTCCATCATTGCCAAGAGACAGCAATCAGAGAATACGCATTGAAGACATAACTACCGAAGCCGAAAGAAAAACGGCATATAAGCAGAGGAATGAATATGGCAAGCATGTAATCCCTGCTCCGTCTTTGCAGCTTAAAAGAACCTTTGCCGGCTATTTTATGGACCCATTGAGGTTTTTCAGAGGCAAAGATCAGGGTGCCGCCGCTGAAAGAACGGTAGTGAGACCGGCATACAGCTACATGGGCGAGTATTTTGTAGCAGAAAGAGTCATAGACGACATAATAATGTGTCTGGCACATAAGACTCCTGCTATAGGGAGAGTTATAAATGTTATTCAAATGCCCAAACCTGATACATATCGTCTGAAAGTAGCTATAAAGATAAGGGAGGGGTACCCTGTATGGCCGGCCGCGTCGGATTTTCAGAAATCAATACAAGAGGCTATAGAAAAAATGACAGCTTTTAATGTTGCTGAAATAGAAATAGAAGTAAGAGGAATAAATTAGGGTAAAATCATGCAATATACTATTGATAAAGTAAAGGATTTTAATTTGGATCATATATTTGACTGCGGACAGTGTTTCAGATGGGAAAAACAAACAGACGGCAGTTATATAGGCCCTGCTATGAACAGAATAGTTCAAATGAGCTTTGACGAGGAGAGACTGACTATAGATAATTGCAGCGAAGAAGATTTTAACATCATATGGAAGAATTATCTTGATATGGATACAGATTACAGCCGCATTAAGCAAGAACTGTGTGCCGATGACAATACTATAAAGGCCGCTTCGGAGTATGGGTATGGTATCAGAATTTTGCGCCAGGATTTTTGGGAAACTGTGGTATCGTTCATAATATCTCAGAATAATAATATTCCAAGGATAAAAGGCTGTATCGAAAATTTAAGCGCCAATTTCGGAGAAAAAATAGGAGAATACAAGGGCAGAGAATATTTTGCGATTCCGACTCCGGAAGTTATGGCATCCCTCACAGCAGAGGACCTTTCATCTGTAAAATTGGGTTACAGAGCATCATATCTTATTAAAATGGCAAAACAAATGATAGAGCAGGGCGGACCTGAAACGGTTAAAGAAAGACTGCTTAAAGCTGACAATCCCCTGGACGAATTACAAAAGTTTTGCGGGATAGGACCAAAAGTAGCGTCGTGTATAGCGCTTTTTGGCCTTTCAAGGACAGACGCATTTCCGATAGATGTTTGGATGAGGAGAGTTATGAACAGGCTTTATGGTATAGACGAAAAGGATGTAAAAGGGATGCAGCAGTATGCTCAATGTCATTTTGGTCGATACGGAGGAATCGCTCAGCAGTATTTGTTTTATTACATAAGAAGCCTTTGATGTTGATTGTGTGAAATTTTGTATATAACCTCTTGACAAGGGGGAATGGGAGAGTATAATAAGATATGTTAGCACTCAATAGTGATGAGTGCCAATCAGGAGAAAGAAGCGACGCATTGAGCGGCGAATTTTACAGAACAATATTTTTACGGAGGTAAATGTAATGATAGGAATCAGACCTTTAGGTGACAGAGTTGTCATCAAAAAAGTAGAAGCAGAAGAAAAAACCCAAGGTGGTTTGATTTTAACCAGCTCAGCAAAGGAACAGCCGCAGGTTGCTGAAGTAGTAGCTGTCGGACCCGGAACAAAAGATGAAGTAATGGAACTTAAGGTAGGAGACAAAGTCGTATTCTCCAAATACGGCGGCACAGAAATCAAATACCACGGAGAAGAATATACAATTATGCACCAGAGTGAGATTCTGGCAGTTATGGAATAACAGGAAGGGGTAATTTAAAATGGCAAAAGAAATTTTTTATGGCGAAGACGCAAGACGCAAGCTTCAGGCAGGAGTTGACCAGCTTGCAAACACTGTAAAAATAACACTTGGACCTAAAGGCCGTAATGTACTTATAAACAAGAGCTTCGGTTCACCGCTTATTACCAATGACGGTGTTACCATCGCAAAAGAAATAGAACTGGAAGACGCAGTTGAAAACATGGGAGCACAGATCGTTAAAGAAGTGGCTTCCAAGACTAACGATGTAGCAGGAGACGGAACTACAACCGCTACACTGCTTACTCAGATAATTATTAAAGAAGGCTTCAAGAATGTAGCAGCAGGCGCAAACCCAATGGAACTGAAAAAAGGTATTCAGGGTGCTGTAGATGTGGCCGTAGAAGAGATAGGAAAGATTGCAAAGCCGGTTGAAACCAAAGAATCAATTGCTCAAGTTGCAGCAGTTTCTGCGGCAGATGAAAAAATCGGCGACCTCATAGCAGAAGCTATGGAAAAAGTGGGAAAAGATGGTGTTATTACAGTAGAAGAGTCAAAGAGCCTGGGAACTACTCTCGAAGTAGTAGAAGGTATGCAGTTTGACAGAGGATACCTTTCAGCATATATGGTTTCCGATACGGAAAAGATGGAAGCAAACATTGAAAACCCTCTGATTCTCATTACAGACAAGAAGATAACCAACATTCAGGAACTCGTTCCTATTTTGGAACAGATAATGCAGCAGGGTCGCAAACTGCTTATAATTGCAGAAGATGTAGAGGGCGATGCTCTTGCAAATTTGGTTGTTAATAAACTCAGAGGTGTTATAGATGTAGTGGCTGTTAAGGCACCTGGTTATGGCGAAAGAAGAAAGGCTATGTTGGAAGATATAGCAGTTCTTACAGGTGGTACGGTAATTGCCAGCGACCTGGGATACGAACTTAAAGAAGTTACGGTAGATATGCTGGGAAGCGCTGCAACTGTAAAGGTAGATAAAGATAATACCGTTATTGTAGGCGGAAACGGAGATAAAGAAGAAGTAAAAGCAAGAGTTAACAGCATTAAATCTCAGATTGAAGAAACTACTTCTGAGTTTGATAAAGAAAAACTCCAGGAAAGACTTGCCAAGTTAGCAGGCGGAGTTGCTGTTATCAAGGTAGGTGCAGCTACAGAAACAGAGCTTAAAGAACGCAAGCTGAGAATAGAGGATGCTCTTAATGCAACAAAGGCAGCCGTAGAAGAGGGTATTGTAGCAGGCGGCGGCGTTGCATTGGTAAATGCAATTCCGGCTGTTTCAGAATATGTAACAGATTTAACAGGCGATGTAAAAACAGGTGCAGCTATAATTATAAGAGCTCTTGAAGAACCTGTTCGTCAGATTGCTGAAAATGCAGGCCTTGAAGGAAGTGTAGTTGTGGCAGAAGTAAAGAAGAGCCAAAAGGGCGTAGGCTTTAATGCTGCTACAGAAGAATATGTTGATATGATAGATGCAGGTATTGTAGATCCTGCTAAGGTTACAAGATCAGCACTTCAGAATGCAGCGTCTGCTTCTGCAATGCTTTTGACTACTGAAGCAGGTGTAGTTGATGTAAAGGAAGATGCTCCTGCAATGCCTCAGATGGGCGGCCAAATGGGCGGCATGGGCGGAATGATGTAATTTAATCATCTTCTAAGATTTGTGATATTTTTTGCTTTCAAAATGGCATATCCTCTTGTCAAAACATGAAAAATAGTATAAAATAAACAAAAAACAAAAGGACGGCAGGGGATTTCTCGGCCGTCTGTTTCTATAAATAAACTAAGTACTAAACAATAAACAGGAGGAGAAAATGGCATACTACTTTAAGGAACCGTCAAGAACATTTAATGAATATCTTTTGGTACCGGGATACTCGAGCAAAGAGTGCCGTGTGGAAAATGTATCTTTAAAGACACCGATAACTAAATTTAAGAAAGGTGAAGAACCTAAGATTACAATGAATATTCCATTGGTTTCTGCGGTAATGCAGGCAGTTTCTGACGATAAGATGGCTGTGGCTCTCGCAAAAGAAGGTGGAATTTCTTTTATTTTTGGTTCTCAGCCAATAGAAAGCCAAGCTGCAATGATTCGCAGAGTTAAGGCGCACAAGGCAGGGTTTGTTACAAGTGATTCCAACTTAAGACCCGATCAGACTCTTAAAGATGTGCTGGAACTCAAAGCATTGAAAGGACACAGCACTATTGCCATAACAGATGACGGAACAGCAGAAGGTAAGATATTGGGTCTTGTGACAAGCCGTGACTACAGAGTAAGCCGTATGTCTCCTGATACTAAGATAGAAGAGTTTATGACTCCGTTTGAAAAACTCATATACGGAAAATCGGGAATTACCTTAAGCGAGGCAAATGATATATTGTGGGAACATAAACTTAATGCGCTTCCTATAATAGATGAGAATCAAAGACTTACTCACTTTGTTTTCCGTAAGGACTATGATTCCCATAAATCAAATCCAAATGAACTGTTAGATTCTCAAAAGAGATATATTGTAGGAGCGGGAATAAATACAAGGGATTATGAGAAAAGAGTTCCGGCTCTTATTGAGGCAGGCGTCGATGTTTTGTGCATAGACAGTTCCGAGGGCTACAGCCAGTGGCAGGGAGACACTATTGCATGGATAAGAAAAAGATACGGAGATGATATCAAAATCGGAGCAGGCAATGTTGTAGATGGAGAGGGCTTCAGATACTTGGCCGATGCAGGAGCAGATTTTGTCAAGATAGGAATAGGCGGAGGTTCTATCTGTATAACAAGAGAGCAGAAAGGAATAGGCCGTGGACAGGCAACTGCAGTAATAGAAGTTGCAGCTGCAAGAGATGAATATTTTAAAGAGACAGGAATATATGTGCCTATTTGTTCAGATGGCGGCATAGTTTACGATCACCATTTGACTCTGGCGCTTGCCATGGGTGCTGACTTTATAATGCTTGGAAGATATTTTGCTCGTTTTGATGAGTCGCCTACAAATAAGCTTAATGTCAATGGTAATTATGTTAAGGAATACTGGGGCGAAGGTTCAAGCCGTGCCCGCAACTGGCAGCGTTATGACCTCGGTGGAGACCCTCGTATGAAATTTGAAGAAGGTGTAGACTCTTATGTGCCTTATGCAGGTTCACTTCATGATAATGTGAATCTTTCATTGACAAAGGTTAAATCGACTATGTGTAACTGCGGCGCACTAAGTATAAAAGAACTTCAGGAAAAAGCTAAGCTGACATTGGTTTCCGCAACATCTATAGTCGAGGGCGGAGCGCATGATGTAATCTTAAAAGATGCTTCAAACAATGCGATAAAATAAATATTGAACATAGCAGTTAAAGAGTTATTTAAAGGATGATTTAAGTTGGGAGGAGAATTTATGGATAGTAACAAACGACCTGATAACATGGAACGAATAATAACACCTCAGCTTGCTGAAGCATTTATTGAGGAACAGGTTGAAAAGATAAAGGAACAAGTTGGAGATAAGAAAGTTTTATTGGCCCTTTCGGGAGGAGTGGATTCTTCCGTAGTTGCTGCACTTCTTATTAAAGCTGTCGGAAAACAGCTTGTATGTGTTCATGTAAATCACGGCTTACTTCGTAAAGGAGAGCCTGAGCAGGTTGTGGAGGTTTTCCGCAATCAGATGAACGCAAATCTTGTTTATGTTGATGCTGTTGACAGATTCCTTGATAAGCTGTCGGGTGTTGATGATCCCGAAAAGAAGAGAAAAATCATAGGTGCTGAATTTATAAAGGTGTTTGAAGAGGAAGCAAGAAAACAAGACGGTATAGAGTTCCTTGCCCAGGGTACAATTTATCCTGATATTTTGGAAAGTGACGGCGTTAAAGCTCATCATAATGTGGGCGGTTTGCCGGAAGATTTGCAGTTTGAATTGGTTGAGCCGGTGAAACTTCTGTTTAAGGATGAAGTTCGTGTAGTCGGCAAAGCTCTCGGATTGCCTGACAGCATGGTTTATCGTCAGCCGTTCCCGGGACCGGGATTGGGTGTTCGCTGTCTCGGAGCAATTACAAGAGATAGATTGGAAATAGTAAGAGAGTCCGATGCAATTTTAAGAGAAGAATTTGCAAAAAACGGTTTGGAGGGCAAGGTTTGGCAGTATTTTACTGCGGTGCCTGACTTTAAATCCGTAGGAGTAAAGGACGGAAAGCGTACTTTTGCGTATCCTGTAATTCTGAGAGCTGTAAATACAGTGGACGCAATGACCGCAACGGTTGAGGATGTTCCGTTTGCACTGTTACAGCACATAACCGACCGCATTACCCATGAGGTAGAGGGTGTTAACAGAGTCCTATTCGATTTGACACCAAAGCCGGTAGGAACGATCGAGTGGGAATAAGTTAAAATAGTCTTTCGAGTCCCGAAAAGTGTTGAAAATACAGCACTTTTCGGGATTCTTGTTTTTTACTGGCTACAAATTGGCTACATTGAGCCGATTTTTTGTAGCCGAAGCCTTAAATGGCTAACTTGTCCAACTGGTTGGCTACTTCCACCTGCTTGTTCGGGTACAGATGGCTGTAGGTGTCCATGGTAGTCTGCACTCGCTCATGTCCCAAGCGTTCTGCAATCAGCAGCGGAGAGAAACCAAGTTCAACCAGAAGGCTGGCGTGGCTATGACGAATATCATGCACCCTGATACGCTTTACCCCAGATGCTTCAATCCCGATTTGCATCTCACGATAGAGAAAGCTCTTGTTATACGGAAACAGTCGGTCATCGGGCTGCAAGCCGTAACATTTCTCCATATAGTTGCGGAGGACGGTTTTCAGCACTTCCGGCAGCATAACCACACGATTGCTTTTCGGGGTCTTGGGAGTGGTAATAATATCCTTACCGCCAAGGCGCTGATAGCTTTTGTTGATGGTCAGCGTGTCCTTCTCGAAGTCAATATCTGCGGGTGTCAGAGCGAGAAGCTCGCCTTCACGGATGCCCGTGTAGTACATCGTCATAAATATCGCATAGCTTGCAGGACGGTCTTTCATAGCTTCGATGAAAGTTGCAAACTCGTCTTTCGTCCAAAACTCCATCTCGTCAGCATTTTTCTTTCCCATGCTCCCTGCTTTGTGGCAGGGATTTTCTTTTAAGCCATAGTATTTGACCGCATAGTTGAAAATTGCTGTAATCTGGTTGTTGATGGTTTTCAGATAAGTCTGGGAATAAGGTTTTCCATTCTCATCACGGTAGCTGGTCAGTTCGTTCTGCCATTTGCGAATGTCGGTTGGTTTGATTGCGTCCAGAGGGAACTTTCCGAAGTACGGAATGATCTTCAAATCAATCAGAAAGCGTTTGTTGGCAACGGTAGAGGGTTTCAGACGTTTCTCTATGTCCTGAATATACAGTTCAATGAAGTCCATGAAGCTCATACCCAGACTGCCGCTGGACTGATTGATAAAATCACGTTCCCATTGTAAGGCTTCTCTCTTGGTAGCGAAGCCTCTTTTCTTTTTGTGGATCTCCTTTCCTGTCCAATCCTTGATACGGATTTGGGACATCCACTTGCCTGTGTTCTTGTCCTTTGTTACTGACATTGTGTTCTCCTTTTCTATACAATGTCAGACCTTAATTATTTTGCAGAGCCGAACTCCTTTTCAAGATAGGCTCTGCGACGAGCTAAACGCTCATCTTCGTCAAGTTCTTCCGGTTCCACACATTCCACGGAAGCCCCAGCATAGTACGCAAGGGTCTGCTCTTGCCAGCTATGTAATGCTGCAGGAGAACAGTTGTAGCTGCGCACTTCCTCACGCATTTCTTCCCATTGTTCCAAGAACAGACACATATCTGCATTGTGGTCTGCATCCATTTCCTTGCCGTTGAAGCGGATAGAGCAAGTCCACTCATTGCTGCGGGGCGGTTTCTTTACATCTACATCGAATTTGATGGAAGAAACCTTGTTCAGTTCAAATAGGAAGCTCATTATGTCGGCAAGGCTTCTGATCGGTGCCGTATTGGTTTCATAACCAAGGATAAAGGTCGGCGTAGTGTCCAGATGCTTTGCCAGTTCGTTTACGACATCAATGGAAACCTCGATTTCTCCGGTTTCATACTTCTGTACGGTGCGCAGAGATTTACCGAGTAGGTTTGCCAGTTGTGTCTGATTCAGCCCTTTGCGTTTTCGCAGTGTTTTTATCCGCTGGCCGATTACGGAATAATCGAAATTGTCCATAAATAATTCACCTCGTACATATCATATCATAAAGTTTTGCGAATTGCAAGTGCACATTTTTATTCCGCAGGTATTGACAAAAGTATTTCTTGTTCGTATAATAAAAGCGTACTAAAAGTGCGTATTTTAATTTCAAGAGAAAATTGAACGAATGAAAAATGCGCAAATCAGCTTTTTAGACACAGGAGGTACAATGAGAGCACAGTTTATCACAGCAGAAGAAGTACAGCAGATTTTGGATGTAAGCCGCAGTAAATCTTATCAGATCATCAGAGATTTGAATAAAGGACTGAAAAGCATGGGTTATCACACGATTGCCGGTAAATGCCCGATTTCGTTCTTCAAGCAGAAGTTCTACGGTCTGGAAATCGGAGGTGAAAGCGCTTGATGCAGGAAAAAGAAAAAACGACCGTCCCGATTCCATCTGTTGGCGCAGATGGGGAACAGTCGCTTTCCTATGTAAGTAATGAAATTATAGCAACCGAAAACAAAGAAATCAATCCTCTGGAAGAAAATATGGAAGAAATTCTTCGTCAGGTGCAGAGAATGGCAGAGCCTTCCTATCTGCCGACCATGACAATGAGCCAGCTTTATGACACGGTCTATGAAAGCAGATTGCCTGTCATTGATGGGTTGCTTTATCCGGGAACCTATCTGTTTGTAGGCGCACCAAAGGTCGGCAAGTCGTTCCTGATGGCACAGATTGCCTACCATGTTAGCACAGGACAGCCGCTCTGGAATTATCCTGTCCATGCAGGGACGGTTTTATACCTTGCCTTGGAGGATGATTACAGACGCTTGCAGGAGCGTTTGTCCCGTATGTTCGGAGTAGAGGGTACAGATACCCTCCACTTTGCAACTTGCGCCAAACAGCTCGGCGCAGGGCTTTACGAACAGCTTAACCGCTTCGTGTCGGAGCATCCAGATACCAGACTAATTATCATTGATACTTTGCAGAAAATCAGAGAAGCGGGCGGCGATAAGTTCAGCTATGCCAATGACTATGAAATCATTGGTCAGCTGAAACACTTTGCCGACCAGACAGGTATCGCCCTCCTGCTGGTGCATCACACAAGAAAACAGCAAGCCGATGATAAGTTCGACCGCATTTCCGGTACGAATGGCTTGCTGGGTGCTGCGGATGGTGCGTTCATTCTGGAAAAAGAAAAGCGTACCGGAGATACAGCAGTATTAGAGGTATCGGGTCGAGATCAACCGGAGCAAAAGCTCATTCTGAAAAAGAATATGGAGCGTTTGGTGTGGGAACTGGAGCGAGCCGAAACAGAACTGTGGCAAGTGCCACCTGATCCTGTTTTGGAAAGGGTTGCAGCCATGCTGTCGGAGGAAGTACCTGAGTGGAACGGAAGTCCGACCGAACTGGCAGAAGCCTTGCAGTTGGATATGAAGCCGAATTTGCTGACAAAGCATCTGAATGTCAATGCAAGCAGACTGTTCAATGAGTATCAGACCAACTATGAAAATATCCGTACACACGCAGGCAGAAGAATCCGTTTGAAGCGAGTTTCAGAACAGCGTGACGATGCGTGACGGTTGTGACGATGATTTTGATAGTGGTGGCGGTGTCTAAAACACCGTCACCATCGTCACCACCGACACGGAAAGAGAAAAAGTGAAAATCCCCATTTTGGGAACTTTCACTTCGGAAAGGAAGGGGATGGAAATGAAGAATGTACAAATCCCTTACGATTTATTTCTGGATTTGCTACAGTACCATCTGATGATGAATGACGATTACGAGGATGAAATCCGACATGGCTTGGAGCAGAAACTGGAAGCAATGGTAAGGCACGAATTGTATGCCAAGTACAAGACTGCACTTACCCAGGAAGAACGAGAAGAAGCTCGCCAGCGTTATCTGGATGAGCGTGGTATTCCGCAGAGCTACCGATGGACTACTTCTCCTTGGGAGCTATGACAGGAGCGTGGCACGCTCCTGTGGATGGCAGACAAGGCAAAGCATTGGCTGACACAGACCCCAGCGCATCTCCCGTCCCCGCTGAAAATCCGCAGATTGGAAGCGGTCAGTCTGAGAGAAAATGTTTCAGTTTCTCTCAGACGATGGGCGGTGAATGTTCCGGAGAACAGGCAGCGACCGTGCCGTGTTTTGCAGAACCTGTACAGGCTGCAAACATGGCATAGGCTTCCTCAGAAGCCGCATACCCCTCGGAGAGCGCAATGCGCTTTTGATGCGTAGTGTCGAAAGTGCTTTTGCGTTACTTTTGACAAAAGTAACAAAACCCGCCGCCGAGCGGCGAAAACAAGTTTCTATAAAATACCGCAATTTTGGAGGTGACAGCTATAAGAAGAACAATCAGTGCTATGTCAGGTAAAGGTGTAATCGAGCATAACCGCCGCACCTACTTCGCAGAAAATGTTGATCCTGCACGAACCCATCTGAACATCGAATATTGCTACACGCCTATCGAGGACGCATACCACCAGTTGTTTGATGAAGCCCTGGCAGAGTTCAACGCAAAGCAGAAACGAAAAGACCGTTGCATTGATAATTATTATGAAAAAATCCGTACCGGTAAACAGGAAAAAACTTTTTATGAAGTGGTCTTTCAGGTCGGTAATAAAGATGATATGGCAGCCGGTGGAGAGTACAGCAATCTTGCAAAAGAAATTCTGGATAAGTTTTATCACAGCTTTCTGGAACGAAATCCCAATCTCCATGTCTACTCTGCCCATCTGCACATGGACGAAGCAACACCCCATCTTCATATTAATTTCATTCCATTTACCACTGGGAGCAAGCGAGGACTGTCTACCCGTGTTTCGCTGAAGCAGGCGCTTGCCGATCAGGGCATTACCGGAGAGGGGCGTTCGTTGACAGAACGTGATGTGTGGGTGCAAAAAGAGAAAGAAGCCCTCGCTGCGGTCATGCTGGAACATGGTATTGAGTGGGAGCAGAAAGGCGAACACAAAGAACATCTCAGCGTTTTGGAATTCAAGCGTGAAAAACGCAAAGAGGAGCTTGCAGAACTGGAGCAGACCATTGAGCGTGTCCAGCAAAAGCAGGTTTCCGTTCAGGCGGTGGAACAGATTGAAGCAAAGCCCCTGCCACTATCTTCAAAGGTAGCTGTAGAGCGTGAGGATTATCAGACGCTGGTAACAGTAGCACAAAAATATGTGGTGCAGGAAAAGCAGGAAGGCAAGCTGAAAAAGCTCCTGAAAGATGCCAAGAAAACCATAGCCGATTTGAAGGCGAAAATTGAAGCTCTGGTAAAGGAACTTTCTGAGGTAAAGGATGAATTGGCACAATATAAGTCCGTCCGTGGTCAGTTGCGTACAGCGGATCTGGAGAAGGAAAATGATCGGCTCCGTAGGAGAGTTAGCACTTATGAGGAGGTGATTTCACGAAATAATTTGTGGGGGTATTTCTCCAAACACAAGGAAAAGATATTTGAAAGAAGCTAATAGATAAAATATACCCCTTCGATGAACTCGAAACTCGAGACTCGAGGGGGTAATTATTGTGTAAAAAGGCTTGAAATAATCACGGTTTCGTGATATTATAAACAGAAACAGTGATTGGTTGGAGGTGCGGCATGGCAGTTTCTTATGATAGATTATTTCACTTGATGATCGACAAAAAGATTTCTAATACTCAATTAAAAGATATGGCAGGTGTTAGTGCAAATATTATAACTCGTCTAAAGAGAAACGAGTACATCTCGCTGGAAAGTATAGAAAAAATATGTTTTGCACTGAACTGTGAAGTCGGCGAAGTGCTGTACTTTATCCCAGATAATATTAAGGAGAGTTAAATCATGCAAGAGATTATTGTAGATGAAGGTAAAATCAAGTGTTTGATTACTGGAAAAATGAGAAAAGAAACACCGGAAGAATATGTACGTCAGGAATACTGCCGTATTCTTTTGGATGTATATAAATACCCCAAAAACCATATTGATGTTGAATATCCAATCAAGGTAGGTTCAACAGATAAAAGATGTGACATCGTTGTTTTTAATAATGAAGAGAAGTCCCAAGACAATATTTATTGGATTGTCGAAACAAAGAAAAAAGATGAAAAAGAGGGCGTGGATCAGCTGTGGAGTTATATGTCTGCTACTACTGCCAGTTTTGGTACATGGACAAATGGTGATGGCATTTTGTTCTATTATAAAGATGCCACTCGCTCTAATCGCTACACAGAACTTCCGGATATTCCAAAATATAAAGAAAGTGTCGATTCAATTGGTAAATACAATAAGTCTGATTTGGTAAAATGCACAGACTTGAAAGGTGTTTTTAAGCGTTGCAATAATTACTTTTTCAGTAATCAAGGATTAACTCAGGACAAGCGTTTTTCTGAAATACTTAAAATTCTTTTCTGTAAAATTGAAGACGAGAAGGATTTATTTACTGAAAAATGTGAGTTTTATGTTACACCAGAAGAACAAAAGACGCAAAAGGGTCTCAGCAACGTTCGAGAGCGCATTGATAAGTTGTTTGCAAAGGTTAAACTTCGCTTTCAAGAGGACAACATTTTTGAAGCAAGCGATGAAATTCAATTAAATGATCGATGCCTTTGTTTTGCAATTGCTGAATTGCAAAAGTATTCTCTTTTAGACACAAATGTGGATATCAAGGGTGTAGCATTTGAGACGTTTGTAGGTGCAAACCTTCGTGGTGAACATGGCGAATTTTTTACGCCAAGAGAAATTGTTTCCATGGCTACAGAGGCTATAATGCCTAAAATTGATGAAACGGTATGCGATCCTGCATGTGGCTCTGGTGGTTTCTTGGTTATGGCACTAAAAAATATACGCCAACAATATGAAGATTTGCACAAAAAGCGTCCAACACTAAATGTCGTTGGATTATTTAGAGAATATGCGGATAAGTATATTCGTGGTATTGACTTTAATCCTGATTTGTCACGAGTAGCAAAAATGAATATGGTGCTCAATGACGATGGACATACAGGTATTTTCCATTTTGACTCGCTAACACCGTTTGAACAGTGGCCGAGCAAAATTACCAACAAAATCGCCAAGGGCAAAATCGATATTATCATGACTAATCCGCCTTTCGGCAAAAAATGTGTGATTGATGATAAGAAGATTCTGGAACACTATCACCTTGGTCATAAGTGGGAAAAAGGTGAAGATGGCACTTGGATTGAAACGAAGAAAGTTGATGAAAGTAGAACTCCTGATATTCTCTTTATTGAACGATGCTTGGATTTGTTAAAACCAGGTGGACGTATGGCTATAGTACTTCCTGATGGCATTTTAGGAAATAACGGATTAGAGTATGTGCGTCAATATATTCTTAATAATGCGGATATTGTCGCCATTATAGACTGTCCTGTCGAATCCTTCTTACCATCTACTGATACAAAAACCTCACTTCTCATTTTGAAAAAGAAGAAAAGAGAGGGACTTCCTCAGACTTTTGATACATTTATGGCGATTGCTAAAACATGTGGTCACGACAGAAGAGGAAAAGAGATTTATGTACGAGATGAAAATGGAGACCCTGTAATTGTTAATGGAAACGCTGTGATAGATAATGATTTTGCCGAAATCACAAGGAGGTTAGTGGAGCATGTCAAAACTCGAAATATTTATAACTAACCCCATAAGATTGTCAGCAGGATCATTTTATCCGAGAAATTATAACCCAAAGTATCTGTTTGTAAAGGAAGGAATGTCAACTTGTCCAACGATGTCTCAGTACATAGTTGGAGATATAAAGGGCGGTTCAACTCCACCGGCATATTTCTTCTATAAAGATCATGGTGTACCCTTTATCAAGACATCAGCCGTTTCAAGACATTATATAAATGTAAATGATTTACAGTTGATTAATGAGGGATTTCATAATAAAACCATCAAACGATCAATTACCCATCCGTATGATATAATTTACACTATGACTGGCAAGTTTATGGGTAAAGCTGCAATGTGTCCTCCGACTATTGCAGAAATGAACATGAGCCAGAATAGTGTTGTATTACGTACGGCATCACCCAAAGAAGCGGCTTTTTTGACAATATACCTTAATTCTCAAATTAACAGAATACAGGTACGGGGAACATATTCTATCACAAAGCAGAAATTCATGAACCAAGGAAAAATTGCTAACCTAAAGGTCATGAAATATGATAGTAAATATGATGCCTTGATGCAGGAATACATAGACGCATTTGACAATTATTATTATGCTGTGCTTCGTATCCAGGAGATTATTTCGGAATTTAACAAAGATTATCAACTATCTTTCAAAGATGAACCTCAGTTTGGATTTGTGGTAAAACCAGGCTCGTTTGATAAACGAATGTTGATGCCGAATTTCTATCGTCCAGATGTTGAAGAAACTATTGCTGCACTTAGGGATGGGATTAATACTATTGGATTTGATACAGAAAATCTTAGCAAGGGGGACGAGGTTGGCAGTGCTAACTACTTGGAAGAAGGCATCCCTTTCATAAAGACAAGTGATATTATTAACTTTGATGTGGATTATGAGCCTGATTATTACTGCCCCGAAGCTTTTTTATCTCAACTGGAGCAAGATATTAAATGCGGTGATATAATCTTTGCAAAAGATGGGAAACCGGGAGAAGTGGCAATTATCCAAGAGGATAATAAGGTGATTATTTCAAGTGGTCTTGTAAAATACAGACCACGAAATACAGATGAAAGATATTGGGTATTTCTGCTTCTGTCCAGTAAATATGGTGAATCATATTTTAAGAAATGGTTCGTTATTGCTTCAACCATGCTACATCTTAGAAGCGATTTTTTTGAAGCATTTGCAATTCCAGAAATAACGCATGATGTAAAGGCCAAGTACATTGATCCTCTTGAGCAAGCGTTTGATAAAAAACGTGATGCATATATTAAAATTGCTAAAATTAAAGCAGTTGTTGAGGAGTCTTTTACAAATCCTGCCATTGAATTGGTTATTTAAGTAAATCAGCCGAGCAGCTAACTACTGCCCGGCTGATGCTAAATTATGCGAAAATCAATTCTGCATTAATGATTTCTTCTGCACGATTGCGGATAGAACTCATGGCTCCGACCCATGATAGCTGATCCTGTGCTTTCAGCTGCTCATTGATACCTTCTTTCTCTGCCAGATGTGCTACAAGCAAAATGAGCCTTGCTCGTGCTCGGGTGTCGATATCAGCAAGGTAGCTGTAGAGCTTGCCGCTAAGGATGAGGTCATTGTAGAGCATAGGACGGTGCTCTCTGAGGTACTGGTGGTGCTTTCTGCCCCACATACCGATAGTGTGGATTTCTTCTTCCGGGATGACCAGACACGGTAGATAGTAATCTCCATGCAGTTCATACCAAAGTCCGTTGTTGTTGTCGTAGATGTATTTTTCCATTATGCTAACCTCCGTATTTCATTTATTTGCAGTAGTGCCGAGTGGCTTTGAGGTGAACCGGCCAGCGGAGGTTGGCTACATTTAGCCGTGGCTACAAAACGGCTACAAAATTCGCAGAGACGCTACGGAAAGCGTGAAATGTGTGGAATATGTGGACAAAAACCGCACTTTTAGTGCATATTATCACGAGAAATTAAGGTCTGGCGCTCGAGTGGGAATAAGAAAAATTTGATATGGATTATTTTAGGCCTATAGGACAAAAAGAGTTGGTAAAAGCCGCTATAATCGTTGGAATTC
>CAJMLH010000007.1 GCA_905214195.1 uncultured bacterium | reverse complement strand
GGCCTATAGGACAAAAAGAGTTGGTGGTACCCTAGTCCCAATAACTAGGGTACTTACCAGAATGATGAAGTTCGCTCCATACAATCGCATCGCCCCAATCGGGAATTGAACCTGATAGTTTTTCTTGATTGGTCATCTTCCGGTATATCTCTGCGATGTTTTTATCAGTTGGCATTACTTTCAATATTTCAGTCTCAGAAAGCGGCTTAGGCGAGTGCATATAGCACCACCAAAAGACTGCTTTTATTCTTCTCTCAACTGATAAGCCTCTATGTACCCTAAGCATCTCTCTAAGCCTTGAATTAACGCCTCCTTCAATCTGATTGTTTGTTGTTGGAATCCTATCTATTTCACTTCTCAAAGCCTCATCAAAGTAAGTAAACATCGTACCCTCATTAAGCAGCCTCATGATCGAACGCTGTGCTTTAATCAATCTTTCATGTGTATATCTGCTGTTGCCATATTCGTCATAGGTTAACTGACTGAGAAAGCCATTGTACTTTTGCATCCAGTCAATAAACCTACTTATCCAAGTGTCTTTTTCCGCTTGTGTTTCTAAATGCAGTAAATCTTTAGCTAATACATATAGCTCTATTCCTGCTGCAGTCTTAGGCTTGCTTGTTGTATAGCGTTTAACTTGACAAAATACATGAAACAGACATCTCTGATGTTTCGCATTTGGCCACACCCTTTTAAGGGCTTTTGTGAACCCTGTCCCTCCATCTGAGACTACCATTGTAGGTTCAGATATACGGGACATCAATGTTTTCCATGCCCGAGCATTTTCATATCTGCATAAGTACCATCCAAGAACATATCTCTCATCGCAACAAATCAAAATACAGGCTTTACGCCCAATATAAATTCCATCAACATATATCACATCCTTTTGTCCTTCCACCTTTGGTGGCAACGGCCATATATTCCATAGCTGATTGGTCTTTCTTCTAAATGACCTTCCTTCACCGGGCATTTCCTTTTGAGACTGCTTTCCAAACAGCCATTTTAAGAAGATTTTTAGCTGCTTTGATGTATTATCAATTTTAGGTGTATAGATACTTGCACAGCTTTTACAACGCCAACGTTGAGACCCTGATTTATTCTTTCCGTATTTGACACAAATACTACCGCATGCGGGACAAACAACATGTTTCATATATCTTCCTCCGAAATACAAAGTTTTCTAAGAAGATATATCACTGATTTATGTTGAAGTTTCAATACTTAAAGGCAATTTTACCAACTCTTTTTGTCCATGGTATATCTTGTTGAAGACAAGATAAAACCGCTACAATCATTTGAATTCCAACGATTATAGCGGCTTTTACCAACTCTTTTTGTCCTATAGGCCCGGGGTTTTGTTATTGCTTTAAGCTTTCGCATTAAGCACAGCGATTGCTAAAACCGCCGCTTGCATAACTGTTATCACTTTAGAGACTTAACAATAGAGGTCACAAGTTATGCGATATAATAATATTTTTCGAAAAAGAAAAGCTTCTCAGAGGCAATGTGTGTTTTATAGTAAGGAGTACCTTTGGGTGGAAAGTACGATCTTGAGTGTCTTTATGCAACTCGAGAAGCTTGAATATTGTGTGGCTTTACTAAGAGTATATCATGATTTATGCATTATAATCTTTGTATTGAGTACGAAATTTTAATATGTTTTTTGTAAAAAATACAAAAATGTGTTGTTGCTAAAATTGTAAGGAGTTTTTTGAATCATCGTATTGACTGTACAGATGCGAATGTGATTTTGATTATAAAAAAGCCGTTTGCCTTATCAAAGTGTGATAAAGATAGGCAAACAACTTGATTTTACAAAAAATGCGAAAGCATATATATTCTTATAGCCATAGAAAGGTTTTCGTGAAACTCTTTTTCGTTACAATAGGGGTCGAGCAAATCGTGGAGCTTTGAAAGACGATACCTGATGGTGTTTTTATGACAAAACATCCGTGAAGCAGTTTCGTCAAGATCACCTCTTGCAAGGATGTATGTACAAGCAGTTTCGAGCAGAATATTTTTTAATTCTGCATTGTTTTGAGTCTGAGCGTCACCTTCGATGCCATTTTTTGGGGAAATCGAGATATCGCCCAATGGCGATAGATATTCCGACATATAATTGATTACATTTTTTGAATGTATTTCAGGAATTATCAGACGATAAATCCCTATCTCGTTGTAATAGCGAAGAGTATCTTTTTCCAGAACCGCTACATTGCAAGCCCAAAAGGCTTCTCTTATCGCTTTGCCGAAATTATCATTAGTTACAAGTATGGAACTGAGCCCGCACCTTATTTTACTTTCGTCTATTTCCAAGGCGATGAATATGTCTGCCAGCAGTGCTTTGAATCTAACTTCATTTATGGTATCCTGACTGAGAAAGATAAAGTAGGCGTCTTTGAACTTACATAAAGATGCTTTTTTGTTTATTCGTTCAAGGGAAGCCATTTTCTTGACGAGGGAGGTTATTTCTTCTTCACTGACAAGAGAGGAATCCTTAATTGCGGCGACCCTGATATAACGCTTAAAATTAGGGTTGATTTTTTTTCGTATTTTAAGTTCTTCCCTAAATGGTGCCTCTTGATCCAAAATTTTTGAAAGATCGGTTTCCAAGGAAGCAATATCTTCTCCGTCATTCAATTCGTAACTTACTGCAAATATGATATCTTCAAAGAATTCGTCTCCGCCGAACTCTAAAATGGGAAAATCATTTGCATTTGCAAAGCTGATAACTTCCTCAGGAAGATTCTTATAAATAACGGGTTTGTAAGCAAGGCAGCTTACGCCAAGATCACAAAGACCTTTCACTGCTTCCAGTATTTGGCGGGGATCGTCTTTTGCAAAAAGCAGACTGGTAAGAACAAGGCTTTTGGCGGTGAACAGGGTGCTTCTTGGCATAGGTATTCCTCTTGTAAATTCAAAGTCAAGAGTTTCCGTAAGGCAGACAGGCCTGTTTTGCCCGCCTGCCCCTGCTATAAGTTTGAAGTTTTTGAAAATCGGTATATCGAAAAGATCTTTAACGGTCAGTTTCATCTGTACCTCTCAAGAACATAGGTGTGGAAAGATAGCGCTCTCCTGTATCAGGAAGAATAGCAATTATATTTTTGCCTTTGTTTTCGGGACGAAGCGCCAAAGTAACGGCTCCGTGGATTGCGGCTCCTGAAGTTATACCTACAAGGAAGCCCTCAAGCGAAGCGACCAGTCGTCCTTTTTCATATGCATCTTCCTCTTTGACTGTAATGATTTCGTCATAAACGGAAGTATCAAGTATTGAAGGCACAAAGTTTGCGCCAATACCTTGAAGCCCATGAGGAGCGGACTTTCCTTGGGAAAGAAGCGGCGAATTATAGGGCTCTATTGCAACGACTTCTGTATCGGGATTATGCTCTTTGAGATAGTGGCCTGTTCCTGTAATAGTGCCGCCGGTTCCTACTCCGGCTACCAAAATATCGGTATCTCCGTCTAAAGCTTCATAGATTTCCGGACCGGTAGTCATATAATGGGCCATCGGGTTTGCAGGGTTGTCAAACTGTCCCGGTATGAAGCTGTTTTCTGTGATTTTTGCCAGTTCCTCGGCCTTTTCTATAGCGCCTTTCATACCTTTTGCACCCTCTGTAAAAACAACTTGAGCACCGTAAGCTTTGAGAAGATTCACACGCTCTATGCTCATGGTTTCAGGCATTGTCAATATGACATTGTAGCCCCTTGAAAGCCCGATAGCGGTCAGTCCTATGCCGGTATTTCCGCTTGTAGGCTCTATTATAGTTGCACCGGGCTTGATTAAGCCCTTTTCCTCTGCATCGTTAATCATATAGAGGGCAACTCTGTCCTTGGCACTGCCGGCAGGGTTTGCAGCTTCTATTTTGGCATATATTTTGGCATTCAAGTTAAATGCCTTTTCAATAGATTTGAATCTTACAAGGGGAGTTTTTCCTACAGCTGCTGAAATGTTATTGCATACTTTCATTTTTTTGTCTCCTTTCTAAAATTAAGATAGTAATTATCAGAATACTAAGACCTATTAACCATCCGCATAGGACATCTGTAGGCCAATGAACGCCTACATATATCCTGCTTGGGCCGATGAACATTGTAAATATTGCGCATACTATTGTCAGGATGTTTTTTACAGTATCATTTTTGCAGTGCTTTCTTATAAGGTAAATAAGAAGTCCATATACAATGACAGAAGTTACCGAATGCCCGCTGGGAAAAGAATATCCCCCTTGCTCTACAAGGTGCAAAGCCTTATCGGGACGAGCTCTTAAGAATATGTGCTTCATAGGCTTGTATACGGCAACACCGCTAAGGGCAGCCGCAGAAACAGGGACACCATATTTGCGCAGCTTTGGGATTATGAGAAGTGCGGCACATAGTATGATTACAGTAACAGTATCGCCACAGTGAGTTAAGGCTGAGACCAATGTATTTAAAGTGTCGCTCCTGAGAGAAAAAAACCACTGCTGAACGGACAAATCAAAAGGAGACGGCCCCATACCATAACTCGATTTTAAAATGTATGTGATTACACATGAAGATACCGTAAAAAGCAAAACTGCAATGTACAGAAATATTTTTTTATTTGCCGTACTTTTCTTGTTACTCATAAAAAACTCCTTATATCTTGTTAAAATGATTATACACTTTTTTGGGTGAAATGGCACGAAAAATATGATATAATATATATGTATATATGAAGATTATGGAGGAAAAATCGTGAAGATATTCGGAAATATAGGAACTTTTGCTTATTTGACAAGAACTATATTGGCGCTTAAGGAGCAAAAGCGAAAAATAGATAAACTTAAGGCAGAAGGCAGAACACAAGAAGAGATTAAGGAAATCCATGATGTGTGTAAACTTTGGTCGGATAAAGTTGTAAACTATCTTGATCTTAAGATAAATGTTATCAATCCGGAGAACTTGCCGGAGAGCGGCCCTGTGGTCTATGTTTCCAATCATCAATCGTATGCGGACATACTGGTATTTTTAAATGTACCTAAACATCAGATTGGATTTATTGCAAAGGAAGAACTGACAAGGATTCCGGTATTTGCCGACTGGATATTGCGTATAGAAAGCCTTTTTATTAAGAGAGGCGATGCGAGAGCGTCCCTTGGCACTATAAAAGAAGGCGCACAGAAGATAAGCGATGGCTACTCTCTCGTTATATTCCCTGAGGGGACAAGGAGCAGAGGCGGTCAAATGGCTGCATTTAAACAGGGAAGCCTCAAACTTGCGACAAAAGTAAAAGCAACAATAGTGCCTGTTACAATAAGGAACAGCTTTAAGGTATTTGAAGAAACAGGCCGTATACAGAAAGGACAAACGATAGATTTTATAGTTCATGAACCTATAGAAACTTCGTCTATGGACAGAAAAGAACTGAATGAACTCAGTGACAGAGTTGAAGAGATAGTAAGAAAAGGACTTGAAACCGTATAAAAGCATATTGGCAAAAAAGAAAACCCGAGCATATATTTATGAATCGGGTTTTCTTTTATAGGTATATTTAGAAAGGAATTAGTTGGCTTGTGTTTTATTTTGAACCGACTCTTCAAGAGTCACTTCAATATCTTTCATTTCTTCACCTCTCACTACGGTGAATTTTACTTTGTCTCCGACCTCGTGTTTTTGAATAGTTCTAACAAGCATGTCAGAGCTTGTAACCTTTTCGCCGTCTATCATATAAATTAAATCTCTGGCCTCAAGTCCGGCTGATTTTGCATTTTCGCCGGTAACTTCCTGAATATATACGCCTGTTTGTTTAACACCGTATTTCATGGCCTCAGACACGGAAGAAAGATCTACTATGGTTATTCCCGCAGCCGGACGGCCTGCAACATATCCGTTTTCTATTAGTGATTTTACTACAGTTTGTACTGTGTTAGACGGGATTGCAAATCCCAGACCCTCGACATCAGAACCTGATGACTTTGCTACCACAAGACCGATAAGATTGCCTTGCTGGTCGAATACACCTCCTCCGGAGTTGCCCGGATTTACAGAAGCACTGACTTGAATCAGAGTCATGCTTTTGCCGTCAAGAGTTATTTCTCTTTCGAGACCGCTTACTATTCCGTCAGTTGCAGTTCCTGCAAGTGTTCCGAGAGGATTACCGATTACTATTGCCAAATCTCCGACAGAAAGAGAATCTGAATCACTGAAAGTTACAGGTGTAAGGCCGTTTGCATTTATCTTGAGCACGGCTATATCTGACTGGCTGTCTGCTGCCACAAGAGAGGCCTCATAATTTTTGCCGTTGTTTAGAGTTACATTTATTGTACTTGCTCCCTCAATAACATGATTGTTTGTAAGTATATATCCGTCCTCGCTGTAGACTACTCCGCTTCCGGCGCCTTCTGTAACATATTGACGAGCCCATGTGTCAGTAGATACGGATTCTGTGGTTATTGCAACCACCGAATCTTCATTTTTTGCTATTATCTCCTGCATTGACAATTCACTGCCGGTAGCATTGGTGAGACTGTAATTGTTAGTATTTAATTGTTTTCCGGAAGATCCTCCCCATAGATACTGTGTAAGGGCAAATCCTCCGGCACCTACAACTGCGGAGAAAAGCATAGCTGCTATCAGCGTTATGATGAACGCTTTTTTAGTTACAAATTTTTCTTTTTTTGACTTTTTAAGACCGGGAGCTTGGTATGATGCTTCACCGCCTATATTTATGTTTTCGTTGAACTTTTCTTCGTTTCCGGAAAACTTGTTCCAATCATCCATCGTTAAGACCTCCTTATGGCTAAATTATATTCACGAATTGTGTATTTTCTGTGTAAAAATTATGGGAAGTATGATAAAATAAATTGTTAAATCTGTATAAAAAATATAAAGTTGCGGATAAAGATATTATGGAAAAAGCAAGAAAACAATATTCATTATGGACAAAAGAAATATTGCCGGAAGATTTAAGACAAGAATCGGAGGAGATTTTCGGCAATGAGGAAGAAATTTACGACAGATTCTGCCGTGATATGTCGTTCGGAACATCAGGCCTAAGAGGGAAGATGGGCTTTGGAACCAACAGAATGAACACAATAGTTGTAAGAAGGGCGACGATGGGAGTTGCTGATTATCTCCTCTCAAAGCACAAGAAAGCAAAAATAGTTATAGGATATGACACAAGAATAGACTCACAAAAATTTGCACAGACGGCGGCAGAGGTTTTGAGCAGCCGTGGAATTGATGTTGAAATTTTTGCTGAGCCTACGCCTGTTCCCGTAGTTTCGTTTGCAATAAGATATATGAAAGCCGACGGAGGAATTATGATAACTGCAAGTCATAATCCAAAGGAGTATAATGGTTATAAGGTGTATGACCACTTCGGCAACCAAATAGATGAGCTAAAAGCTCGCAGGATTGAGTCATATATAGAAAAACGGTCGTATTTTGAGCTTGCAGACGGCAAAAGGAGCGGCACTGTAAAGGAATGTTCTGAGGATGTGAAAAAAGCATATCTTGAAGCAGTCCAAAAGCAGTTCTTACCGTGGTCGGATAATGAGCCGGAGGTTAAGGAAGCTCTTTCAAAGCTTAATGTGGTATACACCCCTCTCAATGGCAGCGGAAGAGATTATGCCATATATGTTCTTGAAAAATTAGGTGTTAATGTTGTGACAGTAAAAGAACAGATGGAAAGAGACGGCAATTTTCCAACATGTCCCAAACCTAATCCGGAGAACGAGGCAACATTTGAAACTGCTGTTAAATATGCAGACGAGGAAACCGATATAATTATAGCTACAGACCCGGACAGTGACAGGATGGGAGTAATGGCTCGCAAAGACGGTGTGTTTGAAAGACTTACCGGAGATCATGCGGGAATTCTTATGTTGGAATATGTATGTTACTGCCATGCCAAGCGAATAGCGGGAAAAAACATGCAAGGCCAAAAGATGGTATACAAAAGCTTTGTATCTTCACCGTTTGCAGAAGATATAGCGAGAAAATACCGAGTTCGTCTCAAAAATGTTCCGACCGGATTCAAAAATATTGCCTTGGAAATAGAACTTTTAAAGGAAGCAGGCAGAGAAAATGACTTTCTGTTTGCTTTTGAGGAAAGTCTCGGATACCTTTACGGAAATTATACTCGTGATAAAGACGGGATTCTTGCAGTACAGATGATATGCACAATTGCCGCATATCTCAAATCTCAGGGCAAGAGTTTGTATGACAGACTGGAGGACCTTTATAAAGAGTATGGTTATGCCGAATCCAAAGCCATAGCGATAGAGTTCCATGCAGAAAAAGACAGAGAAAAAATAGTAAATATTATGGAATCTATCTTTGCGGGAAATTTGAGAGAACTTTTGGGACAGCCCCTTACAGTAGATGCGTCACACTGCTGTGATGATATGTTCAGAGCTGTTTTGCCTGAGGGTCATCAAGTTATAATAAGACCGTCAGGAACTGAACTTAAACTTAAAATATATGCATTTGCAAAAGGAAAAACAAGAGATGAGGCCATATGCAATCTTGAGGCAATGCTTGAAGAATTACAGCAATTTGCCGACAGAGAAGCAAAACAGACTTTCACAAAAAACGGAGAAATAACATATGAATAAAGTATTGACGGCTATTGACAAAAGCGGCTCTTTTAGATTATATCTTACAATTTCAACCGAGCTGGTGCAGCAGGCTGCAAATATACATCAGACCACACCCCTTGCGACTGCCGCTCTTGGAAGAGTTTTGACAGGCGCAGGACTTATGGGTCTTATGCTGAAAAGTGAAAAAGATAAGATGACTGTGATTTTTAAAGGTGACGGCCCTGCAAAACAAATACTTGCAACTGCCGATGGAAAAGGAAATATAAAAGGATATATATCCAATCCGTCAGTAGACCTTCCCCTGAAAGAAAACGGGAAACTTGATGTAGGAGGCGCTATCGGAAGAGGTGAATTGACCGTAGTCAAAGATTTAGGACTAAAAGAACCTTATGTTGGAACCACAGAGCTGGTTTCCGGTGAAATCGCAGAGGATTTGGCTTCATATTATTATATATCGGAACAACAAAATACTGCGGTTTCCCTTGGAGTAAAGATAGAAAGAGACTATTCTGTCGGTTGTGCGGGAGGGCTAATACTTCAGCTTCTGCCTGATGCTTCTGAGAAAGCTATAAGTGCTCTTGAAAAAGTAATAGCACAAATGGAGCCGATTACTACTTTGATAGACAGAATCGAGGAGAGAGAACCGGAAGAAAGATTGAGACAGTTGCTTGTAGAAATTTTCGGAGAACTTCCGGAAGAATTTGCAGTCGAGGAACTTGAGATAAGAAATATGGATTGGAACTGCGACTGCTCATTTGAGCGTTTGGAAAAGGTGCTTATGACTATAGGCGAAAAAGACCTTAAGGAGATAATTGAAGAAGACGGAGAAGCAGAACTTGTTTGCCAGTTCTGCCTTGAAAAATACAAGTTTGATAAAGCTCATCTGGAGAAAATTCTGGCAAGTATCAGATAATAAAACCGGAGGCTTATAAAATGTACAAAAAAAGAATCGGTATAATCTTTGGAGGTCGCTCCGAAGAACACCGGGTTTCGCTGAAATCAGCCGCAGCTGTTATAAGAAGCCTGAATTCAGATAAATTTGTACTTAAATACATAGGCATTACAAAAAAAGGAGAATGGAAGCTGTTTGATGGTGACATCGCACATATTGAAGATGGCAGCTGGGAGAAAGAAGCTTCAACAATAAATATAGGAAGATTGCATGACATAATAGATTTTGCCTTGCCGATACTTCACGGTCCGTATGGAGAAGACGGCTGTATACAGGGGTTTATGGAAACCATTGGAATGCCCTACAGTGGCTGCGGAGTCTTGGCTTCGGCGTTGTGCATGGATAAAAAAATTTTTAAAGATATAATGAGACAGAGAGGAATACCTGTCTGCAAAGATGTGTGTTTAATGTCATCGGAAGCAAAAGAATATTTGCAAGACAACTCAAGAATGGAAATTTTAGAGAAAACTATCGGATTTCCGTGCTTTGTAAAGCCTGTAAATATGGGTTCAAGCGTAGGTATAAGCAAAGCGGCTGACAGAGAAAGTTTAAAAGATGCAATACGAACAGCGCTGACTTATGACGAGCGAATAATAATAGAAGAGTATGTACCTTGCAGAGAGTTGGAAATAGGTGTTATGGGAAATGACATTCCCCAAATTAGTGAAATAGGAGAAATCCTACATTCTTCGGACTTTTATGACTATGAAGCCAAGTATTCGGAGCAAAAAGACGAGGTTAAACTCATGATACCGGCAGAACTTACGAAAGAAGATTGCTCTGACATAACAAAGTTTGCAATTGAAGCATATAAGGCTGTTTGTTGCAGCGGATTTGCAAGAGTGGATTTTTTTAAGGACAGAAACACAGGAAAGATATATATAAACGAGATAAACACTATTCCGGGATTTACAGACAAGAGCATGTTCCCTCTTTTGTGGAACGCTTGCGGAATAGATTTTCCCGAAATAACAGAAAGGATTATAGAAGCAGGAGATGAAAGATATTACGCTGAAAATAACGGGTAAGCAAAGTTATGACGGCATAGAAGAAGAACAGATGGAATTCATAACAGACGGCAGGCTTTATGTAAGGGGTAAAGCTGCTTTTATAATTTATGATGAAAGCGAAGTCTCAGGTATGGCAGGCTGTACTACAACCATAAGGGCAGACGATTGTTCTCTTAAGATGAAAAGAACAGGTGCGGAAGGTATGGGAACTGTACTGTATTTTGAAGAGGGAAAGAGATTCAGCAGTGTGTATGACACACCTTACGGAGCTATGGGAATAGAAGTGCTGACCGATTATGTAAGAAACGAGATAGACACAGAAAACGGCACAGGCAGTATCAATGTTGAATATCAAATAAGCATGGAGGGCCTTGCTGAGGGAAGAAATAAAATAACTATAGAAATTATGTAAGAACAGAAAAACATAATCGATAAGAAATATTTACTATACAATGCAGAAAAGAGGGATAATTATGCAGAGAAAGGGTTTTGATTCAGTAAAATACATTGAGGAACAGTCAAAGCATATCCTTGAAAGAATCAATCAAGGTAAGAGCGAGAGACTTTATCTTGAATTCGGGGGAAAGCTGGTTCATGATAAGCACGCTATGAGAGTGTTGCCGGGATTCGATGAGAATGCAAAAATCAAGCTTTTGGAGAGAATGAAAGATCAGACTGAAATAATCATCTGCATTTATTCGGGAGATATAATCAACAGCAAGACACGCCAAGATTTCGGAATAACATATGACCTTGAGGTTTTGAGGCTTATAGATATATTCAGAAAGCATCAGCTTGCAATAAACAGCGTTGTGGTGACAAGATATGAAGATGTTCCGGCTGTAAATAAATTTATAAACCGCCTCGAAAGAAGAGGAATAAAGACATATAAGCATTTTTACACCAAAGGATATCCTACAGATGTTGAAACTATAGTAAGCGAAGAGGGATATGGTGCAAACCCTTATATAGAAGTTACAAAGCCTCTGGCTGTAGTTACAGGACCGGGAGGAGGAAGCGGCAAGCTGGCAACATGCCTTTCGCAGCTTTACCATGAGTATAAGCGAGGAATCAAAGCAAGATATGCCAAGTTTGAGACTTTTCCTATTTGGAATCTTCCTCTCAAACATCCTGTAAATATAGCATATGAAGCGGCAACGGCTGATTTAAAGGATGTAAATATGATAGACTCATATCATTTAGAGGCGCACGGAGAAATGGCTGTCAACTATAACAGAGATGTAGAAGTTTTTCCGGTCGTAAAGCGAATTATAGAAAAGATAACCGGTGAAGCCGAATACCTGTCTCCGACAGATATGGGCGTTAATATGACAGGCTTTTGCATATATGATGATGAAGCAGTAAAGGATGCTGCTGTTCAAGAAATAATAAGAAGATTTATAATAGCAAAATGTGATTATAAAAAAGGAAAAATAACGGCAGAGTCTCTTGAAAGGTCTGAGCTTCTGATGAAAGAAGTTAATGCAAGAGAAGAGGATAGAGCAGTAGTAAATGCTGCAAGAGAATATGCAGAACTTAAGAGAAGCTGTGACAGATATGCCAATGTGGTGGTTATGGCAATAGAAATGCCTGACGGAACTATGGTAACGGGAAGAAGCAGCAGAAGAATGGTTGCTGCTGCTGCTGCAATCCTCAATGCGGTAAAAACAATTGCCGGAATAGATGATGAAAAATATGTTATAGCACCTAATGTTTTCAGAGATATACAGGATTTGAAAGCTAATATATTGAAACATGACAGGACAAGCCTTAATGTTGAAGAAATTCTCACGGCGCTGTCGATTTCCGCAGAAAATAATCTATGTGCTCAGCTTGCTGCCAAGGAGCTTGAAAGTCTCGGCGGATGTAAGGCTCATTGTACAGCAATCCTCAGTGACAGAGATGAGCAGACACTTCGCAGTATGGGGATAGATGTTACCTGCGATCCTGAATATGTTACAACAAATCTTTATTTCGCTTAATTGATGATATGGCAAAAAAAATAGTAAAACGGCGCAGAATGAGCCTTAGCAAAGAAAACATTCAGCGAAAAGAAAAATTTCAATACATATTGATACTTGAGGGAATCGGCGTAGGTTTTTTTGTGGGACTGATAGTTTCTATGTTCCGGTTTGCATTTATTAAATCTGAAAGTATGAGAGATATTCTTGTTGCAGCATCACATCAGAAGATATTGGTAGCTTTGCTTGCGGCAGGATTGCTCTTGTTCATGTTTACAGTTGCTGCGGCTATAACCAAAAGAGAACCCATAAGCGGCGGAAGCGGAATACCGCAGGTTGAGGCGGAACTCAAGGGAAAACTTAACGCAAGATGGATACAAGTTATAATAGGAAAGTTTATCGGGGGAATTCTAACTGTGGCCGGAGGCTTATCGCTGGGAAGTGAGGGACCGAGCGTTCAGCTTGGAGCTATGACAGGAAAAGGTTTTTCCAGACTTAATCAAAGACTTAAGACTGAGGAAAAACTTCTTCTTACATGCGGCAGCGGAGCAGGACTTGCGGCGGCCTTTGGGGCACCTTTGGCAGGAGTGGTTTTTACCCTTGAAGAACTTCATAAAAATTTCTCAAAAGAAGTGCTTCTGTCTACAATGGCGGCAGCGATAACGGCCGATTGTATTTCTTCTTATATATTCGGGCTTAAGCCGGTGTTTAGCTTTACTGTAACCGACGGAATGCCGCTGGAGCGTATATGGATGGTTGTTATACTGGGATTGCTTCTTGGTGTTTTCGGAGTATTTTATAATAAAACTACATTTTTTGTTCAGGATATGTTCTCTAAGTTTAACCCTGTCTTTGGGCGTATTGTGTTGCCTTTCGTTATGGTGATTACTTTGGCAATAGCTTTGCCGGAAGCACTCGGCAGCGGCTCAAAATTGATAGGGCCTACAGGCGAGGGGATTTTCGGAGTAAAGACCATTGCGATTTTGCTTGTAGTTAAGTATATATCTTCGGCACTCAGCTTTGGAACGGGACTTCCCGGAGGTACATTTCTGCCTCTTCTTGTTTTGGGAGCATTATCGGGTGGATTGTTTACGGAAGTTTTTAGCCCATTGGTCGGATATGAGGCTCATTACACACAGTATTTTGTAATACTTGGGATGGCCGGATATTTCAGTGCTATAGTAAGAGCGCCTATTACAGGTATAATTCTTATAAGTGAGATGACAGGAACTTTTTCCAATCTGCTTGCTCTTTCCATGGTATCGTTGGTAGCCTATATGACGGCGGAAGTTTTGAAAGGCGGGCCTATTTATGAACAGCTTACTGAAAGACTTATTGCAGGCGGAAAGGTTAAAAACACGCATAGAAGAAATAAAATACTTATAGAGAGTGAAGTTTATCACGGTTCGATTATGGACGGCTGTCCCCTTTCTGATATAGACCTGCCTGTGGGGTGTCTGGTGGTTTCCATAATGAGAGAACGCCATGAAATAGTTCCCGGCGGCAGTACGATTATAAAGGCCGGTGATAAGCTTATAGTTCTTTGCAATGAGGGTCTTGTTATGAAAGTCCAGGAGGAACTGGACAAGAAATGCAGAACCATGTATAGGGTATAAATAAAAACGCTTTCGCATAGGTGCAGTGCGAAAGCGTTTTTTGTATCAAGTTGCCGTTATTTGCTTTCTTTGAGCATATTTGCAGCAGCCGTCTTGTTTGCCTCTACTAATTTATCCCATTCCACTAATGCCACAGAACGCTCCAGCAGCATACCTTTAGCAAAAGAGGATAAGTTTCGATAATTGTCTAAAAGTTTTAAAAGTTCTCTGTCATAAAGTTCGCAATGTTCCAAATAACCAAGGAAATTATATTGGTTGCTTTCAAAAAGAACATTCATGTCCAGACCGAAAGTTTGAGCTATATTGAATAATACTTCTGCATCCGGAACCCTGGTCCCCATCTCATAACTTACATAAGTCGAACGACTGACACCTATTTCTTTGGCAAAATATGCCTGACTTATACATTTACTTGTTCTGAGTGTTCTAAGATTTCGTGCAATAAGCATTTGTGTTTCTAACTTCATTAATATTACCTCGTGCTTTTAATTCTCCCCATATAATTTATCTACAAAGCCAAATGCGATCCCTTTCATATAATAAGTGCAAAAAAGCTGCAAAAAAGTTGCATAATTTTTGAAAATTTTTCAAAAAAACATCAAAAAACACAAAAATTTGTCTTTTGGCATAAAAACATCATCTGATAGTTGCTTCAACTATCAGTTTATTCAAGCTAACTTTAGGAGTAAAGAAAGATATTCTGTTTAAACTAAAGTAAAGGAGAAAATAAAATGCCAAAACAAATTAACGATACCGGCCTTAGAACTCTTGATCAAAGAGAAATGGGAAGACGGGTAAGAAGCAGGCGTGAAGCTAAAAATTTGAGCAGAGAGCAGCTTGCGGAAAAATTAGGTGTTTCTCCGCAGTTTGTAGCAGATATAGAGTATGGAAATAAAGGAATTTCTATAAAGCGACTTTATTTGCTTTGTCAGGTTTTAGATGTTACGGCAGATTATATATTGGCAGGAAATGTTTATTCAAGGGATGAAGATAAAGAAGCGATTAAGGTGTGCGAAGAGATTATGGGGTTATTGCAGCGCTGCGATAAAAGACAGCTCAAGGGCATTCGTGAAATTGCAGAAATATATGCCGATGGTATAAGCACAAACAAATAAGGCGAGTCTCAATAATGATGATATTCAGGTATTCGTGATGAAAATTATTTCCTCACGAGTGCCGTTTTTTGTTTAAAGTGCAGATTGTAGCAAATGGTTAATTTATAGAGAAGGGAATGGTAGGTAGTAAGTTGAAAACTAATAAAGTTTCGGAAAGAAAAGAGGCTTTGCTGAAGTGTTACAGTGATGTGGTTCATTACTTGAGCGTTTTTAACATTGATGAGAGTATGTTGGAAGATGCTATTCAGGAAACTTTTGTTGAAGCGTTTACAAATATACATAAGTTGAAAGATGATGCGAAAATAAAATACTGGCTCATAAAAATTGCAAAAAGAGTAGGTGGCAGGTACGCTGCAAAAAGTAAAAATCTTGGAATAAAAGAATGCTCTTATGATGAATATGTGTTACAATCAAGATACGGTGTTGAAAACTTTTGTGACAAAGATTTTGAGAAAGCTATATTTGCCGTAGAAAATGAGCAGCTTTATAAGTATATGAATTTACTTAAGGATAATGAGCGGAATACTTTGCTGCTGCAATATGTTTATGGCCATAAGATAAATGAGATTGCGGATATATTGGGCGAAACGCCTACAAATGTGAAGACTCTTTCAAGAAGAGCAAAACTCAAATTGAAAAAGATGATTGAAAAGGGAGGCGGCCTGTAATGTTGAAAAATAAGTCCGAATATGAAATCGGCAATAAGCTTGAAGAAGCATATTGTTCAAAACCGTTGCAAGAGGAGCCGTCTGAAGAAACGGTAGCCAAGTGGATAGCAATAGCTGAACAGCGCCGTGCGGAAAGACGCCGCCGCAATCATAAATTGATTTCATGCGCTGCCGCATTACTTATGTGTGTTTGTGTAGGAGTAACTTGCGCTATAAATAAACCCAATGCTGTGGCAGGCAGCACAGGCGGGAATAAGGTAGAGGTCGGGATGGAGACGGTCAAAATATATTCATCTATAGAAGACATGTCAAAGTCTATGAATGAAGGCTTTGTTGTATTCCCGGAATCAATTTTAGATTTAGTATTTATCGAGGGAACACTTATTGGTAATTCAGGCATAGAAAAAGTTTCGTTTCTGTATACAAACTCATCAGGCGATGAGGTTTATATAAAAGAGGTTAAAGGTGTTGAAAAAACTACTCTTTTAAAACAAGTGGATAGTGAATATGAAATAAAACACTGGGGAGATATGGAAGTCTATATTAATACATATGGTCAAAATGAAGAGGTGGTTTATAATTTTATGTATAATAACATGGCTATAACCATTAATAGTAGTGGAAATATTTCTGAGGATTCAATTAGAAGTTTATTGGAAAAGGCCGTACATTTATAAGTTGTACAGCCTTATATAAAAATCAAAACGCTTTTGAATATGTTGTTGAAATGACAGTGGTGCCACCAATATAGTCTTTACTTACACATTTTATTCTGTAGGTAGTACCTCTTACAAGGTCATCATATGTTTTAGAAAAAAGCATTTCGTATTTATCCCAACCATTATTGTAAAACACATAGTCTTCATTGGTAGTGTCGTCTACCCATTTGCCGTTGGAAAGCTTCTGGAGATATATGACTACGCTGTATTGGTCTACTCTTGTACTAAAATGAACATTTACATTTACAGAAGCTTTCGTTGCGCTAGTTCTATTGATAGCAAAGATAACATTATTTGTCTCATATGGTGTGATACCCTCATCTTCCGGCACCGCAAAGGCAATGGAACAGCACGAAAAGGCTAATATTAAAGCAATAAAAAGTGATAGTAATTTTTTCTTCATAATGAAACCTCCTTAAAGTGAAATACAAACATTTTTGCACCGCAAAACTTCGGCGGCAAAAAACGACATTATAAATCACAAGGAAAAAATACGAATGTACATAATAAAGAACAAAATAAATTTAACAAAGGGGTTTCATTTTGTTTTTTTTATGGTATAATAGTCTTGTAATAGGGTTAATTTTTTAACAAGTTTGTTAAAACTTTCTCATATTTTTATTAGGGAGGCAATTTTAAATGAAAAAAATTGGTGTATTAGGTACTGGTACTATGGGAGCAGGAATCATTCAGGTTCTTGCACAGAACGGTTACGAAGTTGTAATGAGAGCAAGAAGAGAATCCTCAGTAGAAAGAGGTCTTGCTACAGTTAAGAAGAACCTTGACAAGATGGTTGCCAAAGAAAGAATGACAGCAGAAGTTGCTGAAGAAGTATACGGCAGAATCACAGGTTCAACTGACATAAATATCATTGCTGATGCTGACCTTGTTATAGAAGCAGCTACAGAAGATATGGAAGCAAAGAAAGCTCTGTTTGCTGAATTGGACAAACTTTGCAAACCTGAAACTATAATTGCTACAAACACATCTTCACTTTCAATTACAGAGATTGCAGCAGCAACAAACAGACCTGACAAGGTTATCGGAATGCACTTCTTCAATCCTGTACCTGCTATGAAGTTAGTTGAAATCATCAAGGGATTAACTACATCAGAAGAAACTAAGGCTACTATCCTTGCTCTGACAGAAGCATTAGGAAAGACTCCTGTAGAAGTTGCAGAAGCTCCTGGATTCGTTGTAAACAGAATCCTCATTCCTATGATCAATGAAGGTATCGGAATCTTAGCTGATGGAGTAGCTGATGCTAAGGGTATCGACACAGCTATGAAGCTTGGCGCTAACCACCCAATGGGACCTCTGGAATTGGGAGATCTTATCGGACTTGATGTTTGCCTTGCTATCATGGAAACTCTTTACACAGAATACGGCGATCCTAAGTACAGACCGCATGTACTGCTGAGAAAGATGGTAAGAGCAGGTAAATTAGGAAGAAAGACAGGAGTAGGCTTCTACGACTATTCAAGATAATTCAATACCGATTTTGTCGGTTACATATTAAACTGATTATCCAAAGACCCTCGGAAAATCTCCGAGGGTCTTTTGTGGTTTTGCAGTGATGTTTACTCTCTTTTAAGTTTTCCGGTTTTCTATCCGCACCTACTCTACGGTGTACAGTTCAAGCGATACTTGTTGCCAGAAACTCCGATTTTTTGCAAAACAGACAACAAATAGGTGTCTAAATTCGTCGAAAGTAGTCTCCGGAGAGCTAAATGTTGGCAGATTTTCAAATAAAGGCTCAGAATGACAACATTTTAGTGGGAAAATGTTGTCAAAATTTCCTAAAATAAAAGAAATGGCAACATGGCGACATTTTATGACAAAGTTCGCCAAGAAGAGCTTGTTGTGACAAAGTTCGCCAAGAAGAGCTTGTTGTGGCAAAGTTCGCCAAGAAAAGCCAGCCTACTGCCGACCTAAAATCTACAAGAAAACAATAGACGCATGAAGAACTTCTTGAATTCCTCTAAAACCCACAAGTATCCAGTAGCCGGCTACTGACATATAGAACAAGCGTAAATATTCACACATAATGGATAAAAACACCCCTGCGCCCTGAAAAAATGCATAAACATCAAAAAATATTCAAAAAAATTTATTTTTATGCTTGACATAGCCAAAAAATAGCAGTAATATAGGTCTATAAACAAAACACGGGAGATTGTTATGAAGAATTACCCATTCACAATTGAAAAAGAATCTATGAGAAATCCGTTTGTGGGAATCCCCTCATTTCTGATGGCTCCTATGTGTTTCGACCTTGACAAACTGGATGCAGACATAGCCGTTATAGGAATGCCTTACGATATGGGAACTTCGGTAAAGACCGGAGCCAGATTCGGGCCAAGAGGCGTAAGGGAAGCATCAACCATTAACTGCTATGCTCATGAGGGTTGGTATGATCCCATAAGAGATGAGATGTTTCTTGGAGAGCCATGGAAAGTAGTGGATTGTGGAAACATTGATGTTCTTCACACGGTTCACGAAAGAAGTTTTAAAAACTGTGAGGCAGCCATAAGAAAAATCCTCGAAAAGGGAGCCATACCATTTACAATAGGTGGAGATCATGCAATTACAACTCCTATTTTAAGAGCCTTTGACAGATATGAGGACTTGTGTGTTATACAGTTTGATGCACATCTGGATTTTACTTATAAGCCTTTTGGCATAGAAGAAGGTCCGGGAAGTCCTATGCGAAGAGCCTCTGAGATGAAGCATATAGGAAAGCTCATGCATATAGGCATAAGAGGGATTGGCAGTGCCCAGTATTCCGATTTTCAGGAGACAAAGGCAAACGGAAATACAATAATAACCTCAAGAGAAGTCAGACGCCGAGACGTCGATTATGTAATTTCAAAGATACCGGAAGCAAAAAATTATTATATCACATTTGATATAGACGGTTTGGATCCGTCTATTGCGAACGGAACAGGTTCACCTGCACCGTTTGGACTTCTTTATGAGGAGGCAAGCGAGATAATTGAAGCCATAACACAAAAAGGCGATGTGGTAGGCTTTGATATGACAGAGGTTTCGCCGCCTAATGATAATAATCAGATGACATGTATGTATGCAGCACAACTCATGCTTGATGCAATGTCATTCATAACAAAAGCAAAAGAAAATAAAACAAAAAATATATAATTCCAGGAGGAAATAAAAATGAAAAAATCAGCGAAGGCTTTAGTTATAGCCATGATAATAGTTCTTACTTGCGGAGTTTTAGCAGGATGCGGAAGCAAAGATGAAGGAAAAGATGCAGATACAAAAACATATATTGCGGCAACTGAACCTACATACCCACCTTTTGATACAACAGATGAAGAAGGAAACATCGTAGGATTCGATATGGACCTTATGGATGCAATCGCAGAAGACCAGGGATTCAAGGTTAAATATCAGGCATTTGAGTTTGATGCCATAGTGCCGGCTATTCAGGCAGGAAATGCTGATATAATAGCGGCAGCAATGAATGTAGATGAAAAAAGAGCTGAACAGGTTGATTTTTCTGATAAATATTTTGACAGCGGAAAAGTTATACTCGTTATGAACGATAACAACACCATTAAAGATGTGGATGACTTCACTGCTGAAATGAAAGTAACTGCACAGATAGGAACTACAGAAGCAAAATATGTACAGGGACTTGCAGACGAGGGTAAAATAGGTGAAGCAGTAATTCTTAACAAAACAACAGATTGTATTCTTCAACTTCAAAACGGAGATGTTGACGCAATCGTAATGGACGCACCTGTAGCTAAATTTTATTCAAACAAGTACAGTGGTGAAATAAAGCAGCTTGATGCGACTATCGACCCGGCTCCTATGGCATTTGCAGTACAGAAAGGAAACAGCGAACTTCTTGAAAAGATAAATGCCGGCCTTAAAAATGTAAAAGAAAACGGAACATATGACGAACTGGTGAAAAAATGGTTTGAATCAGACGCAGCATCAGCAGAATAATAAGATAAAATTCAGACTTCCGTTCCCTAATGTGGAACGGAAGTTTTAAAGTTCAAAAAAGACAAAGAGGAGGCAAAGGATAAGAAACATCTAAATATTCTTGATTTTTTTGGTATACAAGTATATCATGGATTCATAAAATAAATTTCTAAACGCAGCAATTCTTAAATTTCTCAGAAAGGTAGAGAACATTCTTTTGGTTCTCAAAGGTAAAATAATGGAAGATAAAATGTCAGTATCTGAAAACACCATAGAAGATAATAATACAAAAGAAAGTAATGCAGTTAAGGAAGAACGGCCGGAGGTCGAGGGAATTCTTGAAATTCAAGAAGAAAACAACTTCGGATTTTTGAGGTTTTCTAATTTTCTTACCAGTGACAAAGATATATATGTATCTCCAACACAGATACGGAGATTCAATCTAAAAACAGGAGATAAGATAAAGGGGATCACAAGGCTTCCGAAAGAGGGCGAGAGATTCGGAGCCTTACTTTATGTTCTTACTGTCAACGGAGATGAACCGGGAGCTGCTATAAGGCGACCGGATTTTGAGGACTTAACTCCCGTTTTTCCATATGAAAGAATAAGACTCGAAGATGGCAGCAGAGAACTTTCCATGAGGCTCATAGACCTTGTTGCCCCCATAGGAAAAGGGCAGAGAGGACTGATTGTAGCGCCGCCTAAGGCAGGAAAAACCGTGTTGCTGAAGAGCATAGCCAATGCCATTGAAAAAAGCCACAAAGAGGTAGAACTTATAGTGCTTCTTGTAGACGAAAGACCGGAAGAAGTGACGGATATGAAAAGATCTTTAAGGAGCGGAGAGGTTATATATTCGACATTTGATGAGCTTCCTCAACATCATGTAAAGGTTGCCGAAATGGTACTTGCCCGTGCACAGAGACTGGTAGAACACGGAAAGGATGTAGTTATTCTTCTTGACAGCATAACAAGGCTTGCGAGAGCTTATAACATGGTTGTGCCTGCTTCCGGAAGAACTCTTTCGGGCGGTCTTGACCCCGGAGCTCTTCATAAACCCAAAAAGTTTTTCGGGGCAGCTCGCAAGATGGAAGAAGGCGGCTCTATAACAATTCTTGCAACAGCCCTTGTTGAAACAGGCAGCAGAATGGACGATGTTATATTTGAAGAGTTTAAGGGAACAGGAAACATGGAACTTCACCTTGATCGCAAATTGTCAGAAAAAAGGATTTTCCCTGCAATGAGCCTTAATAAATCGGGAACACGCCGTGAAGATTTGTTAATGACACAGGAAGAGTTGGAAGCAATATGGTCTATGAGAAGAGCACTTTCCAACAGTAACCCTCAAGAAGTTACGGAGACTATAATAGAAAATCTTGCTCATACAAGAAACAATGAAGATTTTATACAAGTTATCAAAAAGGTTATTTTAGACTGATATATGGGGAGAAAGATGGATTTAAAGAAAATTTTCTTGAAAGAAGCTTGTCCGACTTCTATAGGCGGTCAGGCAATAATGGAAGGAATAATGATGAGAGGCCCTGAAAAGACGGCCATAGCAGTACGCCTGCCTGACGGAAATATACATATGAAGACACAGCCGTCGCCTAAGCCGAGCAAGTGGGGTAAAATTCCGCTTATCAGGGGCGTGGTCAACTTTGTGTCTTCTATGGTTCAGGGAACCAAAGTGCTTATGTATTCAGCCGATGTTTTGGAGGAGAATTATCCGGAGGAATATGAAAAAGATAAATTTGATGTGTGGGTTGAAAACAAGTTAGGTAAGGAAAAGGCCTGGAAAATACTCATGATACTCTCGGTAGCCGTGGCAATAGTCTTATCTGTGGTAATATTCATGTTGCTGCCTACTGTAGTTGTGGGATTTCTTTCGTCATTTACAGACAGTATAATATTGCTTAATCTTGCAGAGGGAATTATGAGACTTGTGATATTCGTTGCATATATTGCACTGATTGCAAGGATGAGCGATATAAAGACGGTGTTTCAGTATCATGGCGCAGAACATAAGACTATACATTGCTTTGAAAACGGGCTTGAACTGACTCCGGAAAACGCACAGCAGTTTTATACTCTGCATCCAAGGTGCGGAACGAGCTTCCTTATGTTTGTCATGGTTATAGCCGTTTTGACTCACGCACTTATGGGATGGCCCAATGTGTGGCTTAGAATCATTTCAAGAATTTTAGTTCTGCCTCTTATAGCGGGGCTGTCTTATGAGTTGCTTAAATGGGCAGGCAGAAGTGATAATGTGATAGTTAAAGTTTTAAGTATGCCGGGGCTTTATTTACAGAAACTTACAACGAGAGAACCGGATGAAAAGCAGCTTGAAGTTGCCATTGCTGCTATGAAAGCCGTGTTGCCGGAAAATCAAACACCATATTTCGAGGGTATTTGCGATTTGTGCGGTGAACCGCTGAAAAAAGACAATGATACTGATACAAAAGATACAGAAGAGGAACAATAATGAGTTTACCACTTAAAGAACTTATAAAAATAGGACAAAATCAACTGAGAGAAGCAGGGATAGCCGATGCAGACAGAGACGGAAAGGAACTGTATTGTTTTCTCGACAAAATTGATAATGTAGGTCTTATGATGCATTGGCAGGATGTTTTGCAGGACAATACATGTGAAGCTTATTTTGACCTTATAGAAAGAAGAGCAAAGGGTGAACCTATACAATATATAATCGGCAGTCAGGAGTTCATGGGACTTACATTCAAAGTTACCCCGGATGTTCTTATCCCTCGTCAGGATACGGAAACGATGGTTGAAGATGCTATTGAAGTTATAAATAAGGGAACCCTTAGAGGAAAAGAATTTGTTAAACAGGGAAACATACGAGATGTGCTTGACTTGTGCTGCGGAAGCGGTGCAATCGGCGTTTCCTTAGCAAAGTTTTGCTCAGGCAGTAAAGTTACATGTTCAGATGTGAGCACAGAAGCGGTCAAGGTTGCAGAATCAAATGCCAAAGCCTGCGGATGCAAATCGGTCAAGTTTGAAACAGGCGATTTGTTTGAGCCGTTTTGCGGTAAGATAGGCAGAAAAAAATTCGATATGATAATATCCAACCCTCCGTATATACAGACGGAAGTAATACCTACACTTCAAACGGAAGTGAAAGACTTTGAACCTTTGAAAGCGTTGGATGGGGGAGAAGACGGACTCGATTTTTACAAACGAATTGTAACAGAGGCTCCTCTGCATCTTCATAAACACGGAGTATTGATGTTGGAAATAGGGTACGACCAAGGCGAGGCAGTGACGGAAATGCTGGAAGAAACTGAAAAGTTTACAGATATTGTATGTCTTAAGGATTTGGCCGGAAAGGATAGAATTGCAGTAGCAAGGCTGAAAGCCAAACAAGACTGAATATAATTATAAACGTGAACTGTGACAGAGAGGAAAATTAGAATTTCTAATAAGAGCAACTGTATTTTGACGCAGTTGCTTTTTATATGCAAATAAATTTTTGTAAAAAATAAAAAAATTTTTATAAAATCAAAAAATATTTGGAATACATTGCACAAAACTTAATAGCGCTTCAGAACAATCGTTGAAATTTCAACGATTATAATTTTGCCAAAGAATGGCACGGTTCTTGCCTTATATAAATATGTAATTATCATATACATACTTATTGTATAAGGAGGGAGAAGCATTATGTATGCAGCATTTGAAAGTTTTGTTGACTTTCTGTGGGGAATTCCATTGATAGCCATCATTTTGGCAACCGGATTGATATTGACCATAAGGTCAAAATTTTTCCAGTTTTCACATCTTGGAACGATCCTGAAAAGTGTTATGCACAAAGGAAAGGGCAAGCAGGAAAGCAAAGACAGCCTCAGTCCTTTTCAGGCTCTGTGTATAGCAGTGGGAGGCACAGTAGGTGTAAGTAACATTTCCGGAGTAGCAACCGCTATTGCCACAGGCGGACCGGGAGCGCTGTTCTGGATTTGGGTTGCGGCATTTCTTGGTATGATTATCAAGACAGCGGAAATTTCGCTTGCAGTTTATTACAGAAGAACACAGCCGGATGGTTCATTCCGTGGCGGTCCTACATTCTATATCGAGAGTTTCTTCAAGGAAAAGGGATGGAAAGGATGGTTCGTACCGGCAGCTGTATTTGCAATGGGTATTTATACCTGCCACTTTATAACACTGCAAAACTATACAGTTGCGGAAGCTGTGGGAACAGCTTTCAATATTCCGTTTATCATTCCGGGTGCAATACTTGCTATATGTGTATATCTGATTATTCTCGGCGGAGTAAAGAAGATAGGAGAGATAGCAAGCTACATGGTTCCGTTCATGTGTATCTTCTATATAGGCTGTGCAATTGTAGTAATGGTTGCAAATTATGACAAATTGATTCCGTCTTTTGCACTTATATTTGAATCAGCATTTACGGGACATGCAGCCGCAGGAGGTTTTGCAGGTGCAACTATGACAATGGCAATGCGTTACGGATTTGCAAGATCTGTAAACAGTAATGAAGCAGGATGGGGTACTTCTCCGATGGTTCATGCCATGGCAAATACCGATCATCCTGTAAAACAGGGTATATTCGGCGCTTTGGAAGTATTCATTGATACTATCGTAGTATGTTCCATGTCTGCTCTTGTGGTTATCGTTACAGGAGTATGGGATTCAGGACTTCAGGGGGCAGCTCTTTCTCTGGCCGGATTTGAATCCGTATTGGGAAAGTGGTCGACTTACATAATCGCATTGAGTGTTTTCGTTTTCGCACTGACAACCAATGCAGGTTGGTTTGCATATTACAAGACGCTTATTGAGCATTTCCTGACAGGCAGAGGTCCTTTCTGGGAAAAAGTAAAGAATAAATGGTTACTGATTCTCAGACTGGATAACCCTATACCGGGATTCTTGGTTACAGTTTACACAGTATATGTAGGAGCAACTCCGGCACAGCTGTGGACAGTATACGATTTTGTAACTTTGATTCCTACATTTGTCAATGTTATCATGCTCTTCTTGCTCAGCAGCAAATTCCTGATGTTGCTCAAGGACTACAAGGCAAGATATCTTGGCATCGGAAAAGTAGACGAAAATGTGAGACTTTTCTATGAGCAGGTTGGAAAAGATACAAAAAAAGGCGCACATATTTCTTAAGGGTAAAATGATAATGCGTGAGGGACGGGAAGACTCTCGTCCCTCACAGCAGTTTAGGAGGATTTTGTGGATAAGAAGTTTGACCGGATATATTATAACGGGGTAATAAGAACGATGGACGAGCAGAGAAATGTCTGTTCGGCTATAGGTATCAGAGACGGCAAGATAGCTTTTCTGGGAAATGATGAACAGGCTGCGTCTCTTATGGCAGCGGAAAAGACTGATCTGAAAGGAAGCATAATGCTGCCGGGACTTACAGATTCGCATTTGCACATGCTTAACTATGCATTTGTCAAACAGTCATATCATATGACCGGGGCAACATCAATAGCAGAAATCATATCCCATGGATGCAAAATGGCGGAAGAGATGAAAGGTGATGAGCCGGAAAACTGGATTTACGGAAGAGGCTGGAACGAGGATAATTTTACAGATGAAAAAAGAGCTTTAAATCGCTTCGACCTGGATAAAATCTCTACCGAAAGACCAATTCTTTTTATTAGAGTCTGCGGACACAAGGCAGCCGTCAATACAAAAGGTCTTGAAATGGTTCTGGGACTTAAACAGACTGCTGATTACATTGATCAGATAGATCAGGAAAACGGTATTCTGACAGAAGCATCTATTAAGCTTTGCTACGATGCTATGAATGAGCCAACTGTTGAAAATATAAAGGAGATGATTCTTTTTGCACAAAAAGACATCAATGCACGAGGCATCACCGGTGTGGATTCTGATAACTTCCTGTCACTGCCCGGACGCAAAAGTGCAGGCATCATCAAGGCTTATAAGGAACTGGAGAAAGAAGGAAAGCTGACTCTGCGCGTAAGAGAGCAGGCATCCTTTACAGCTTTTGAACATATGAAAGCATTTATCGACGCAGGATACAGAAGTAACGACGGCGGCGATTATTATAAGATTGGACCGGTTAAGTTGTATCAAGACGGTTCGCTGGGAGCAAGAACGGCACTGATGAACAAGCCTTATGTCGGTACTGATGATGAGTACGGCATTGCAGTACACGACCGGGAAGATTTGGAGAACTTTGTGGACTATGCATATAAGAACGACATGCAGATGCTTATCCATGCCATCGGTGATAAAGCATCCGACATGATTTGTGATGCATACATAAAGGCTATCGAAAAATACGGCAGAAGAGACAGCCGTCTTGCTATAAACCATTTGCAGATTGTCAGCAACGATCTTTTTGACAGGATGAAAGAGTATGGAATTATGGCATTTATTCAGCCTGTTTTTGTGGCCAGCGATATGGATATAGTCGAAAATATCATCGGTAAAGAAGCGACAGACAGATCTTACATGTGGAAGACCATGATGGATAAGGGACTGGTATGCTGCGGTGGTTCTGACGCACCTGTAGAGAACTTCGATGTGTTGGAAAATATTCAGATTGCCGTGACAAGAGATAAACTTGGACAGGTGACAGAGGGATGGTATCCGGAACAGAAACTCAGTGTCGATGAAGCAGTAAGATTGTTCACTATAGGCAATGCTTACGAAGCTTTTGAGGAAGACATTCGAGGCACTCTGGAGATTGGTAAGAATGCTGACATGACGGTTCTTGACCGTGATATTTTCGAGATCGAACCTCACGAAATCAGTAAAGTTTCAGTACTGAAAACTATCGTTGGCGGAAGAGAAGTATATGTAAAATAATAAGCAGACAGAGGAGGAGAAAAATGATGTCGACTCCGATGATAGTCTTTCTTGTCATCGCAACGGGATATATTATAGGAGCAATTAAAGTAAAAGGATTTAATCTTGGGTCTTCGGGGGTTCTTATTATGGCTCTCGTGTTCGGACATTTCGGTTTTAAGATACCGTCTGAAATCCAAGAAATCGGTCTTTTGCTGTTCGTTGCTTCAATAGGACTTATTGCAGGAGCTGATTTTTTCAGAAGCATACGCATAAGTTCAATCGGGTACCTTTTTATAGGTTTTATTACTATAGCCGTCGGAGCACTGGTATGTATTGCTGTGATTGCATTCTTTGATGTGCCTAAGTCTTTAGCTATCGGCATAATGACAGGAGCACTTACAAGCACACCGGGGCTTGCTGCTGCTGTTGAGGCTACCGGTGAATCAGTTGCCTCAATAGGTTACGGTATAGCGTACCCTTTTGGAGTCATAGGTGTTGTGATTTTTGTTCAGCTTATGCCAAGGTTAATTAAAGAAAGAAATACTGATGATAAGAACGGCAAACAGGATAAGTTACAGAACCGGCATAAGCCGGCAGGAAAGCTGATACAGATAGAAAAGCAAGGCTTATTTGCCATGGCGCTTGCCATCATAAGCGGTGTAATAATAGGCAGTATATCCCTGCCAATTCCGGGAGGCGGCAGTTTCAGCCTGGGAAATTCCGGAGGGCCGCTGCTTTCGGGACTGGTGATAAGTCATTTTGGACACATAGGGAAAATAGATATAAGAGCAGACGAGAAAACGCTTGAGATAATGCGGGAATTGGGTATGATTCTATTCCTTGCGGGAGCAGGTCTTAATGCCGGAAATGGATTTGTTGAGATCCTTAAAGAGAACGGCATAAGTCTTCTTTTCTTCGGAGCGCTTATAACTGTTATACCTATTATGGTTTCGTATTTTATCAGCAGAAAAGTGCTTAAAATGGAATTGATGCAAGCATTGGGATCCATATGCGGAGGTATGACAAGTACGCCTGCACTGGGTACCTTGCTTAACAGTTCAGAGGATGGAAACACTGTTACCGGAGCTTATGCTATGACATATCCGGTAGCTTTGGTCTGTGTAATACTAAGCTGCCAGATTATAGCAGCATTATTTTGAGTCGTAAAAAATTAAATGAAAATAAAACGCCGCAGTGGACATTATTGTGTCCGGGAATACTGACGGCGTTTTTTATATTTTGAATAATCCCAAGGCAGATTGAATTTATTTTGTTCATATGCTAAAATTTTACCATAAAGACATACTCGGAGGCGTGGAATTTGCATATGGATTATATAAAAATTCTTGATGATATTTTTGAAAAGAGCGGGAAAAACTACGATTCCGCAGCCATAGTAAATAAGGATGGAGTTATAGAATATACCAAGAGAATAAACGATGACTTTGACATGTTTTTCTATGATAAAGGAAGAGTAGGTAAAAAGTTTTTTGAAGCATTCTCTGATTTGGATATGAGTAACAGCAGCGTTCTCAGAGCCATAAAGACAGGCAAGGTGGCTAAAAATGAAAGCCAGATTTTAATATCCGGAAACATAAAAGTTGTAGTAGAGGGAGATACTTATCCTATTTTTGATGAAAACGGTGAAATACAGGGTGTGGTAGACGCTGTAAGGTATCTTGAATACTATAATTACAACGAAGAAGAGACGAGAGAACATAATGAGGTACTCAAATCTATAGTTACTGAAAATCAAAGAATGAAAAGAATAAAAGATAATCTCCCCGAGATTGCAAAAAATGATTCTAATGTGTTTCTTTATGGAGAAACAGGTACAGGAAAAGAAGTTTTTGCTCAGGCAATTCATATGTTGAGCAATAGAAAGAATAACCAAATGATAGTTCAAAATTGTGCGGCTATTCCTCCTAATCTTGTGGAAAGCACATTTTTCGGCACAGAGACGGGCGGTTTCACCGGTGCGGAAAATAAACAGGGATTATTTGAACTGGCCAATAACAGCACATTGTTTTTAGACGAAATAAATTCTATGGATGTGCAGATGCAAGCAAAACTGCTTACAGCTCTTGAAAACGGAACTATACGCAGAGTAGGCGGACAGAGGGACATTCCTTTTAACACAAGAATAATATGTGCTTCCAACGAGCATCCGGAAATTTTATCTCAAAGCAACAGGTTCAGGGCGGATTTGTACTACAGAATAAGTTCGGTAAAAATACATATACCGCCTCTTAGAGAACGCATGGATGATATATTGCCTTTGACTGAACATTTTATTGAAACTTATAATCAAAAGATGGACAGAAATATCCAAGGGCTTACAGACATGACTTTAAAGGCATTTATGAGCTGGAGCTGGCCGGGAAATGTCAGAGAATTGCGCAATGTGATAGAAAGCGCATTCAATTTTGAAATAACGGATAAAATAACATTAGGCTCTGTTAAAGGACTTCTTGAGGAGGTCAATAAAAAGAATAAGGTCGAAGTGCCAAGTACAGCCGAAGAGGATATAACACCTGTACTTAAGCCTTACTCAGAACTTGGAGAGTGTGTAAGCATAGAAAGCATTAGAGAAATGCTCAAGAACGATTCTGTTAATATAGAAAATCTTTTGGACGATTATGAAAGAAAGATAATATCGGAAGCCTTAAGACAAAACAGAAAACTTAAAACAGCCGCAAAAAAATTGGGAATTTCTCCTCAAAAGCTTAATTACAGACTTAAAAGACTTAATATAAAAGATTTTTTGTGATATAAGCTAAAGAATAAAGTGCCGAAATAATTTTAGAATAGATTTGAAATCAGACTTGATATTTTTGTGCAAAAAAGATTGAGAATACAGCAAAAATCACTTGATTTCAACGAAAAGCCATGATATATTATAAGGGCTGCAAACAGTTAGCAGTAAATATATGTCGAGTATGGTCGACAATGGCTGACTATACAAGACAGGGAAGAGGTAAGAAGCATGAAGGAAGGAATCCATCCTGATTATAAGGAATGTAAAGTAACTTGCGCATGTGGTAACACTTTCGTTACAAAATCAACTAAAGAAGAAATGAGATTAGATGTATGCTCAGCATGTCATCCGTTCTTCACAGGTCAGCAGAAGTTCGTTAACAGAGGCGGCCGTGTTGAAAAATTCAAGAACAAGTACAACATTGACTAATAATCAAAAAACAAACCGGAAGCTGATTCCGGTTTTTTTATGCAAAAACATAGGGCCTGTACTTTTCAAATAATATAAATCGTGATATAATATCAGTTTAGATATAGGCAAATTTCAATCGAATTTAAGGAGACTAAGATGTTTGATAAATTAGAGTTCATATTGGAAAAATATGAGGAACTTTCAATGAAAGTTTCAGATCCCGATGTCATAAACAATCAGCCTCTTTGGCAAAAATACATTAAAGAGATAGGCGAAATGGAGCCTATAGTTAATAAATACAAAGAGTACAGAGACGCCAAGTCCAATTTGGCAGAGGCTAAAGAAATGCTTGAATCCGGTGATGACGAGTTAAGGGAATTGGCAAAGATGGAGATGGCTGAGCTTGAAGATAAGATTCCGGAAATGGAAGACGAGCTTAAGATACTGCTTTTGCCTAAGGACCCCAACGACGATAAGAATGTTATTCTTGAAGTCAGAGCAGGAACAGGCGGAGAAGAGGCGGCACTGTTTGCACAGGATTTGCTCAGGATGTATCTGAGATATACAGAAAGACGGGGCTGGAAAGCGGAGATAATGGATTCCAACGATACCGGAATCGGAGGAATAAAAGAAGCGAGTGTACTGATTAAAGGTAAAGGCGCATATTCAAGACTCAAGTATGAAAGCGGCACCCACAGAGTCCAGAGAGTGCCTGAGACTGAAAGCTCCGGCAGAATTCATACTTCTGCGGCAACAGTGGCAGTATTGCCGGAAGTTGATGATGTTGAAGTTGAAATAAATCCAAATGATGTAAGAGTCGATGTTTATCGTTCATCCGGAAACGGGGGACAGTGTGTAAATACTACAGATTCGGCAGTAAGACTTACCCATATTCCTTCCGGGCTTGTTGTTACTTGCCAGGACGAAAAATCCCAGATAAAAAACAAGGAAAAGGCATTTAAGGTGCTGCGTTCCAGACTTTATGATTTGAAACTTCAAGAACAAAACGACGAGATTTCCGCAGAAAGGCGCAGTCAGGTCGGTTCAGGTGACAGAAGTGAAAGAATCAGAACATACAATTTCCCACAGGGAAGAGTAACCGACCACAGAATAGGAATGACAATATATAAACTGGAAGGATTCCTTGACGGAGAAATAGATGAGATAGTAGACGGATTGATAACCAGTGATCAGGCAGAAAAAATGAAAAACTTCTAATCTGTACACAAGATGATATTCGTATTTTCTTATAATTCATTACAGAAGAAAGTGATTTTACAGAATGGAAACGAGAATTTTAGGAACAACAGAAAAGGATATACAAGAAGCCGGGAAGATTTTGCTCGGCGGCGGGCTTGTTGCTTTCCCTACAGAGACTGTTTACGGTCTTGGGGCTGATGCCCTTAATCCTGAGGCAGTTTTAAAGGTTTATAAGGCAAAGGGCAGACCAAGCGATAATCCCATGATAGTTCATATATCAGAGCCACAGCAACTTTTTAAGTTGACTTTTGAAATAACCGAGGATATGGAAAAACTCATAAACGAGTTTTGGCCGGGGCCACTTACTATGATAACACCGGCAAGGCCTGAGGTTCCTAAAGTAACCACAGGAGGGCTTGATACAGTAGCTGTTAGGATGCCTGATAATAAGACGACGCTAAAGCTGATATCAGAAATCGGCACACCGCTTGCAGGTCCAAGTGCAAACCTTTCAGGTCATCCCAGCCCAACATCACCTCGTCATGTGGAAGATGACCTCCAAGACAGGATAGACGCTATAATACAAGGCGAAGATTGCAGAGTAGGTATAGAGTCTACTGTAGTCGATATGACAGAGGATATTCCCGTCATACTGAGGCCGGGCATTATAACGAGGGAGCAGCTTTCCAAAACTCTTGGAAAAGAAGTACGCATAGATGAGGCTGTATTCAGGAAACCTGATGCAGGAAGAAAGGAAATCGGTTCATCGGCAACTCCTGAGGAGAAATTGTTGATTGCAGACGATGATTTCAAGCCTAAATCACCCGGCATGAAGTATAAGCATTATGCGCCTAAAGCCGAGATGATAATTTTTAGGGGCGAACCTGAAAAAGTAAGACTTGCAATAGCGGAGGAAAAGATGCTCAGAATTCAGTGCGGACAGAAAGTTGGCGTACTGATTTATGACAATGATAATCCTAAGGAGGCAGCGCATGATTTCTTTGCACAGCTTAGGGCATTTGACAAGAGCGGCGTAGATGTAATAATTGCAGCCGCACTTGAAGAAAACGGAGTTGGACTTGCTGTTATGAACAGAATGTTCAAGTCAGCAGGATATAATATAAGAGATATATAGAAAAATAAGGAGAAGAAATGGTAATAGCAGTTGCATCGGACCATGGTGGTTATAAGTTAAAATTAGATATAGTTGATCATCTTCTTGAAAGAGGATTTTCCGTTATGGATCTTGGAACCGATTCAGAAGAATCGGTGGATTATCCTATTTACGGCATAAGCTGCGGGGAGGCAGTTGCTTCCGGAAAGGCTGATGTAGGTATAGTAATATGCGGCACGGGAATAGGAATTTCCATTGCTGCAAACAAGGTTCACGGTGTACGCTGCGGACTTTGTACATCTGTAGAGATGGCACATTTGACAAAACAGCACAACAATGCCAATGTTTTGGCTCTTGGAGGAAGAACTACAGATAAGGAACTGGCTTTAAAGATAGTTGACGAATGGCTAAATACTGATTTTGAGGGCGGTCGTCACCAGCGCAGAGTAGATATGCTCGACAAACTTTAAAGAATTTTAAATTGTGGCAGCAGGTGAGTTATAAGAATACACTTAAAGCCGATGATAAAAGATAAGGAGAAAATAAAAATGGGCAAAGTATATGTTTTCGATCATCCGTTAATTCAACATAAAACTGCATTGATGAGAAAAACAAGCACCAATGTTAAAGAATTCAGAGAGTTGGCAAAAGAAGTAGCAATGCTCATGGGATTTGAGGCAACCAGAAATCTGCCTCTTGAAGAAGTCGAAATAGAGACACCTATGTGCAAAACAAAGATGAATATGCTCAAAGGTGAAGATATCGCAATAGTTCCTATTTTGAGAGCCGGACTGGGATTTGTTGACGGAATGCTTGCGCTTGTTCCTAACGCAAAGGTCGGACATGTAGGACTTTACAGAGATCCTGAAACTCATGAGCCTGTTGAATATTATTGCAAATTACCTGTAGATATAGAAAAAAGAAAAATCTTCGTAGTAGACCCTATGCTTGCAACCGGTGGAAGTGCAGTAGCCGCAATAGATTTCATAAAGCAGAGAGGCGGCAGGGATATTGTGTTCATGTGCCTTATAGCAGCTCCGGAGGGAATAGAAGTTTTACAGAAAGCACATCCGGATGTGGATATTTATATAGCTGCAAAAGATGAAAGATTGAACGAAAACGCCTACATAATTCCGGGACTGGGTGATGCAGGAGACAGACTTTACGGAACAAAATAACCGAGGCAGCTAAAGGTTTAAAGCTGTGAGAAAGAGGAGATATATTCAGATGAAATTTGATTTTATACCTGATAATGTAAGCAAGTTCGATAATGTGTATGATGTACTCAAAGAGAGAGGTTTTATCGAACAATCTACAGATGAAGAAAAAGTCAGAGAACTGCTGCAAAATGAAAAAGTAAAATTTTATATAGGATTTGACCCTACTGCCGATTGTTTGCATGTTGGTCACTTTATGCAAGTAATTATCATGATGTATATGCAGAAATTCGGACATACACCGGTAGTTCTTTTGGGTGGAGGCACAGGAATGGTCGGCGACCCGTCGGGAAGAACCGATATGCGTCAAATAATGACCGTTGAGACTATAGAACACAATTGTAATCAATTCAAAAAACTTTTTGACAGATTCCTTGATTTTGATGAAGAGTGGGAATATGTCGGAAACGAGGGAGTATTTGTACCCGGCCACCAGAATAAAGAGCCTGAGCCGGGCAAGGCGATAGCCGTAAATAACGCTCGTTGGCTGAGACCTTTGAATTATATAGACTTTCTTAGGGAAATAGGCTCTCTTTTCAATATAAATACAATGCTCAGAGCGGAATGCTTTAAGCAGAGAATGGAAAGAGAGGGCGGCCTTACGATGTTTGAGCTGAACTATATGCTTATGCAGAGCTATGACTTTATGGTAATGGCTCGTGACTTTGATGTAAAAATACAGTTTGGCGGAAACGATCAGTGGTCCAACATCATAGGCGGTGTTGACCTTACAAGAAAGAAAGTAGGAAAAGAAGTTTTCGGAATGACATTTTCGCTGCTGACCAACTCGGAAGGAAACAAGATGGGTAAAACCGCCAAGGGAGCTTTGTGGCTCAATCCGGAAAAAACAAGTCCGTATGAATTTTTCCAGTATTGGAGAAATGTGGCGGACGCTGATGTTAATAAGTGTCTCAGAATGCTTACCTTCCTGCCTATGGATGAGGTTGAAAGACTTTCATCTCTGGAGGGTTCCGAAATAAATAAGGCAAAGGAAATTTTGGCATATGAAGTTACGAAGCTTGTTCACGGCGAAGAAGAAGCAAAGAAAGCGCTTGACGGTGCAAGAGCTGCATTCTCCGGCGGTGGTAACATGGCAAATATTCCGACTGTAAAGATGGACAAAGCTCGCTTTGAGGGAGACGGCATTGGAATCGTTACGCTCATAAAGGAATTGGGACTGGTGCCGAGCAACAGCGAAGGATTCAGAACTATAGAACAGGGAGGTCTGACTGTTGGCGGCAATAAGGTTATGGATAAAAAAATGAATGTTACGATTGATATGTTCGAAGACGGTAAGCTGCTCATTCAGAAAGGCAAAAAGAAATTCCAGATGATAGAGATATAAATGAAAAGCCCCGCAGCAGTGACTGTGGGGTTTTGTAATTGAGTCACATTAGGAGGGTTTTATGAGGTATTTAATTGATGATAAAAAGGAATTCCCTTATGCAGAGGCAGTCACTGAACGGGAATTTACAGAAAAATACGGTGAATTTTATTCAGGTATACATGCTTTGACTTTTACAGAAAAGATTCGTCATTGTAAAGCGGAAATATTTGAAAACATTGTTCACGGAAGCCTCAATGTGCCTGATGTATCGGGCAGCGAACAGGCAGGAAGATTTTTTATGGATGAAAAAAGGATTATTTTCATATCGGAAGATAATTGGACTGATGATATTTTAAAGAAAATTTTTTCTGTTAAGGCCATGAAAACGGAAACGACGGCGCAGGTATTTTTTGCGTTTATGGATGAGCTTATCAGAAACGAGGGAGAAAGAATAGATAATTTTGAGCAGAGCCTCAACGAGAAAGAAGAGGAAATACTTGAAGGTATAAATATCATACCTGATGTATTTGAACATTATATGCAGCGGCTGCGGAAAAATCTTTTGAATATAAACAGATATTATGAACAGCTCGGAGATATGCTTCAGACCTTGTCGGACTCGCCATCTGATGTTATAGACGATAAAGCTCGAAGACTGTATGGCTTCCTTTCTGCAAGAACGGACAGATTATCATCTGACATATTGAAGTTAAGGGAATTTTCTACACAGCTTTATGATATATATCAATCGGGTATAACCCTTAAGCAGAACAAAGTAATGCAGTTTCTTACCGTAATTACAACTATATTCATGCCTCTCACACTGATTACAGGCTGGTACGGAATGAATTTTAAGTATATGCCGGAAACCGGTTGGAAATATGGTTACTTGGGAGTTGTTGTCATTTCTTCGATATTACTTATAACGGAATGTATTATATTTAAAAGAAAGAAGTGGATGTAGATTATATCTTACTGAGCTTATGGAGTAAAGAGAAATAATTAAATTTTCTGAAAGTTCTGAAAAATATATTGACACAACTTTTTAGCCGTTGTATTATAGTGATACGATATTTCTAAGGAGAGAAACATGACTTGTATTAAGGCTATGAATTCAAAAGAATATTTTGGTTATGCAAGAAGCATCGCATATTATTGCCCTGCTTGTCTTGACATATCAAAGAATTTAAAGAATGCATAGTAAAGAGGACAAGGAAAGAATGTTGAAAACCCGCCGTCGGCTCTATGCTGAAAGGCGGGTCTTTTGTTTAGGCGAAAAGTCAGATGAGAAAATAATTTTGGAGGAAAAAAGATGAAAAAGATTATTGCTGTAATGATGACATTGATAATGATAATTGGATTGACCGCATGTGGTAGCAAGACCGGCTCCGATGACAAGCTCAAGATAGGAATAATTCAGCTTGTGAAGCACGATGCTTTGGACAGAGCATATGAGGGGTTTGTAGATGGACTTGAAGAGCTCGGCTATGTTGATGGTGAGAATATTGAAATAGATTATCAGCTTGCATCCAATGAACAGGCCAACTGCCTTACCATTGCAGAGGGGATGGTTAATGACAATAAGGATTTGATATTTGCGATAGCAACGCCTGCGGCACAGGCAGCTGCAAGCAAAACGGATGAAATTCCGATTTTAGTGTCGGCTGTAACAGACCCGGCAGCCTCCGGGCTTGTGGAGAGCAATGAAGAACCCGGAAGAAATGTTTCGGGTACATCAGACCTTACTCCTGTGGCAGAGCAGATAGCTTTGATTAAACAAATAGTACCTGATGCCGAAAAAATAGCTGTTTTGTATTGCAGTACCGAATCGAATTCTCAGATACAGCTACAGCTTGCGAAAGAAGCAGCGGCTGCAAATTCTCTCGAAGTAATCGAAGCATCGGTTTCATCATCAAATGAGATACAGCAGATGGTGGCATCTCTCGGCGGCAAGGTTGACGCCATATATGTCCCTACGGACAACACTATTGCTGCCGGAATGGAGACTGTTTCCATGGTGGCGACCAATGAGGGTATACCTGTTATATGCGGAGAAGCCGGACCTGTTGAAAACGGCGGTCTGGCGACAATTTCACTGGACTATTACGACTTGGGAAAGGAAACTGCAAAACAGGCAGTTAAGATTCTCAAAGATGGTGAAGACATTACAAAGATGTCTATTAAATATATGTCTAAAGAAACTTTGAAATATGCAGTGAATAAGGCTATTGCGGAGCAGCTTGGCATAACTGTTCCGGATGAAATTATGGAAAATGCTGAAATTTACGAATAATTATGTGAAACGGCTGACAGGCTATGGTTGACATTCACCGGTTTGACAGCCGTTCAGGACTAAAAGGAGAAGTTTGCAATATGGATTTTTTGCTGAGTATTTTGAAGAATCTTCCGGATGCAGTATCCCTTGGTCTCGTGTGGGGTATTATGGCAATCGGAGTTTATATAACTTTTAAAATTTTAGATATAGCAGATATGACAGTAGACGGTTCTTTTGCTTTGGGCGGATGTGTTGTTGCATCAACTGTTGCGGCAGGGTGGAATCCATGGCTTGCCGGTCTTGTAGCCGTTGCATGCGGGTTAGCTGCCGGAGCCGTTACGGGGATTTTGCATACAAAGCTTAAAATACCGGCGATTTTGGCAGGTATCCTGACCATGCTGTCCCTCTATTCCATAAACCTGATGATAATGGGAGGAAAGTCTAATATTGGAATGACTCAATTCGGAGAAAACAAGGTTGATACGATTTTCGACGGGATAATAGCGGTATTTCGGGCAGATGGCAAAACCGTCAATGTAGTGAGCGGCATTGTTTTGGCGGTGATAATAGTAGCAGGGTTATATTGGTTTTTCGGGACAGAAAAGGGATGTATGATAAGAGCGACGGGTATAAATGAGGCAATGGTAAAAGCACAGGGTGGCAATACCGATACTGTTAAAATAACGGGGATAATAATTGCAAACGGATTTGTTGCACTGTCAGGAGCATTGGTTGCTCAGATACAGAGATACGGCGATGTGGGAATGGGAACAGGAACTATCGTTATAGGACTTGCATCCATAATTATAGGCGAAGTGATTTTCGGAACAAAGTGTTCGTTTAAAGTGAGATTGGCTTCCGTTTTCTTCGGAAGCATAATATACAGAGTTATAATCTCGGTAGTGCTGCTTTTGGGATTCAATCCAAACAATCTCAAATTATTGACAGCCGTGCTGGTGATAGCAGCGCTTTCGGTACCTGTAGTAAGAGGTGGCATAAGCGACAGGAAGATGATAAGAGAGAATTTGAAGAGATACGGGGAGGCAGAGCAATGCTGACGCTGAAAGACATACACAAAACTTTTAACAGAGGAACAGCTAACGAAAAGGTTGCTTTGCAGGGCGTGAATCTCGTCGTAAATGAGAGAGATTTTGTTACTGTAATCGGTGGCAACGGAGCAGGAAAATCCACTATGCTTAATATGATTTCGGGAGCATTCCCCGTGGATAGAGGTATGATTAAGATAGGCGGAGAAAATGTCACCAATCAGCCTGAACATATAAGAGCAAAGAGAATCGGCAGAGTTTTTCAAGACCCTATGAAAGGGACCGCAGGTGATATGTGGATAGAGGAAAACCTTGCGATAGCTATGCGCAGAGGTAAGAAAAGGACTTTTCGCTGGGGAGTTACAAAGGAAGAAAGAAGTTTGTATAAAGAGTTGCTTGCTCCTTTTGATTTGGGACTTGAAGATAGGCTGCAAACCAAGGTTTCACTGCTGTCCGGAGGGCAAAGACAGGCGCTTACGCTGCTTATGGCAACTGTTCAAAGACCCGATATACTGCTTTTGGATGAGCATACGGCAGCCTTGGACCCTAAGACTGCATCAAAGGTACTTTCCATGACAGAAGAACTCATAGCGGAGCATGGGCTTACGGCCATAATGGTAACGCATAACATGAGAGACGCAATAAAATACGGAAATCGCCTTGTAATGATGATGAACGGAAGAATAATTTATGATGTTGCAGGAGAAGAAAAAAGAAAACTTGAGGTTTCGGATTTGCTCAAGAAGTTTGAAACATCATCAGGAGAAGAATTTGTCAGCGACAGGATGCTGCTGGTTTAAGTTTTCAGATGTTCGGGAAAGATATGTAAAATACAGATAAATTTGTATTTGCAATATGATTATTAAGGGTAATCTGGTAAAATAAATATATGCCAAACTGTAATTTTGAGGCGAGTATTTATGGCATACATATTAAATTTACGGAGAGATTTTTAAATATGGAAATTAAACTTCCCGAACAAGTAAACAGGGCTCTTGAACTTCTTCATGATTCCGGGTTTGAAGCTTATGCAGTAGGAGGCTGCGTAAGGGATATTATTATGGGGAGAAGCCCCGGTGATTTTGATATCACAACCTCCGCCTTGCCGGGAGAAACGAAGAGAGTTTTTGCAGGTTTTAAAATAATCGAGACGGGCATTAAACATGGAACAATCAGTGTGGTTATAGATGGAGAAAGCCTTGAAATAACTACTTACAGAGTAGATGGCGCTTATTCTGACGGCAGGCATCCTGATGTGGTTAGTTTCAGCAAAAACCTTGCAGAGGACTTGAAAAGGCGTGATTTTACAATCAATGCCATGGCATTTAATCATGAAGAGGGGTTGATAGACCTATTTGATGGAATAGGGGATATTCAAAGAAAGGTTATTAAGTGTGTTGGCAATGCCGACAGGCGTTTTGAGGAGGATTCTTTGAGAATTTTGAGAGCCTTGAGGTTTGCCTCTGTTTTAGGATTTGAAATCGAGGATAATACGCTAAAGGCGGCTTTCAAAAATAGGTCAAGACTGCGTCTTGTGAGTGCAGAGCGGATTGGAGAAGAACTGTTAAAGCTTGTTGCAGGCATGGATGTACGGAGAGTTCTGACGGAAAATATAGAAATTTTAGGCGAAATTATTCCGGAACTTTTGCCGATGAGGGGATTTGAACAGAAAAATCCTCATCATATTTATGATGTACTTGAGCATACTGCGGCTGCTGTTGAGGCAACTCCGGCAGATGTTACATTAAGACTTGCGGCATTGTTTCATGATATAGGAAAGCCTCTAAGCTTTTCTTTAGATGAAAATGGAACGGGGCATTTTTATGGTCATGCTGAAAAAAGCGCCGGCATGACGGATGATATAATGAGAAGGCTGCGGTTTGGCAATGATATAAGGAACAATGTTGTTATGCTTGTGCGGTTTCATGACCGGCAGATTGAGCTTGAAGAAAGAGCTGTAAAAAGAGTTTTGAACAAACTTGGGGAGGCCGGTTTTAGTCAATTGTTGGAATTGAAAACTGCTGACAATATGGCTCAGGCTCCTGAATATAGCTTTCGCAGGGAACATTACAGCCACCTTAAAGAAATTTATGAAAAGATAATCGGCGAGAAATCGTGCTTTTCCGTAAAAGATTTGGAAATAGACGGGAACGATGTTATGGAAGCCGGAATTAAGCAAGGTCCTGAGGTGGGAAGAATTCTCGACCGTCTTTTGGATGATGTAATTGAGGGAAGAATTTCAAACGAAAGGGAAGAACTCGTTGCGGAAATCGAAAAAACAGTAAAAAAACAGGCCTAAAAGGTAAAAAACTATTGATTTTTCAAAGCTTTAACTATATAATATAAAAGCATGTTTATGCATGCATGGGTGCAGGATGGGTTTCCGTCCGTAAGCCCCAAAACTAAAAAGTTTTAGTATATCGAAAAAGATTCGCTTTTGCAGGGCATTTGAGCCGCAGCAAAAAGAATCCAAGTAGACAAAACCGAAACCGTTTGAGCAGCAATTTGCTTTCGCAAATTGGGTTAGGGCTTTAGCCGTCGATTCTTAGCCAAAATAAATTTTGGAGAATCTTGACATGAGACCTACCAGCAATTTGCTTTCGCAAATTGGGTTAGGGCTTCAAACCGAGTAGGTGGAAAGGAAAAGGATAATGAAATCATTTATCGCTAAACCTGCGGAAGTAGAACGCAAATGGTACGTTGTAGACGCAGAAGGCAAAACACTCGGAAGAATGGCTTCCGAAGTTGCTTCTATCTTAAGAGGCAAAAAGAAACCTACCTACACTCCTCATGTTGACTGCGGAGATTATGTAATCGTTATTAACGCAGAGAAAGTGGAAGTAACAGGTAAAAAGAGAAAAGAAAAAATCTACAAGAGACATACCGGTTATCCGGGCGGCCTCAGAGAAACTACTTTCGAGAAGCTTCAGGCTGCTAAACCGGAAGAAATCATCAAACATGCTGTAAAAGGTATGCTTCCTGATGGAAAACTTGGAAGACAGATGCTCAAGAAGTTAAAGGTTTATGCAGGTCCTGAACATGCTCATGCTGCACAGAAACCGGAAACTTGGAACTTTTAGGAAGGGGGATTAGACAATGGCAAAGATTCAATATCAAGGAACAGGCAGAAGAAAAAGTTCGGTTGCTAGAGTCAGACTGATTCCCGGAACCGGAAAGATTACTGTTAACAAGAGAGATTTAGATAACTATTTCGGAACAGAAATCGTTAAAAGAGAAGTAAGAAGACCTTTTGAGGTTGCCGGATGTGAGGGCAAATACGATGTAATTGCCAATGTATACGGCGGAGGATTCACAGGTCAGGCAGGTGCACTGAGACACGGTATCTCAAGAGCTCTCTGCGTAGCTGACAAAGAAGCTTACAGAGCTCCTCTTAAGGCAGCAGGCTTCCTTACAAGAGACCCAAGAATGAAAGAAAGAAAGAAATACGGTCTCAAAAAAGCAAGAAGAGCAAGCCAGTTCTCAAAGAGATAATCTTGTTTTTCAAGGAACTTTATACGACTCAAAACTCCCCGGGAACACATCTCGGGGGGCTTTTGTATATAAGCCTATAGTTTCATCACCAATACTTCATTTGTGAAAAGGCCGTAAAGGTGCTATAATCTGTGCAAGAGAATTTTAACAATCGGTGTGATGACGATTTGTTTAAATAAGGGGTTGATGAAAACATGTCACAGATAACTAAAAGGGCTATAGATGCGTCTCTTAGAAATCTTTTGCTTAAAAAGCCGTTTGATAAGATAACTATAAACGATATTGCAGAAGACTGCGGAATCAGCAGGATGACTTTCTATTATCATTTTAAGGATATTTATGATTTGATGGAATGGTCATGTGAAGAAGAAGCAAAACGCATATTAGAAGATAAGAAAAGCTACGATACATGGCCGGAAGCCTTTCTTGCCTTGTTTGAAGAGGTACTTAAAAATAAGCCGTTTATTCTCAATGTTTATCGCTCAGTCAGCAGGGAGCAGATAGAAAATTATCTTTATAAAGTAGTACAGGGATTGCTGCTTGATATAGTTGAGGAGAAAGCAGAGGGAATGACCGTAAGGGATGAAGATAAAAAGTTTATTGCAGACTTTTATAAATATGCCTTTATCGGACTTATGCTTGAATGGGTTAAAAACGGAATGAAAGAGGATCCTAAGAGGATAGTGGGTGACCTTGAGCGTATGATAAGCGGAAACATAAGCTTAGCATTAGAGAGATTCAGGACTGATGGCGTTTCATCAAATCAATATAAATGATAAAAATTTCTATAATTATGCCGCCTTGATAAAAAGTTTATCATGGCGGTATTTTTGATGATTGAGAAGTTTTCAGAGGACGAATAAAATTAAGTACATAAGAATCTTAAGGAGGTATTTATATGTATTATTCAAGCGGCAATTATGAAGCATTTGCTCGTCCTTTAAAACCGGAAGGGGTAGACAATAAATCTGCATACATTGTAGGAAGCGGTCTTGCAGCTTTGACTGCTGCATGTTATCTTGTCAGAGACGGACAGATGAAGGGCAAGCGTATTCATATCTTGGAAAAAGGCCAACTGGCCGGAGGTGCCTGCGACGGATATAAATTTGAGAATGTGGGCTATGTAATGCGTGGCGGAAGAGAGATGGACAATCATTTTGAGGTCATGTGGGATTTATTCCGCTCAATTCCATCAATAGAGACAGAAGGGGTAAGTGTTCTTGATGAGTATTATTGGCTGAACAAAAAAGATCCTAATTATTCACTTTGCCGTGCAACGCTAAACAGGGGGGAAGACGCACATACAGACGGAAAATTCAACATTTCTGATAAAGGGGCGACAGAAATATTAAAACTGTTTTTTGCACCTGATGAAGAACTTGAAAATAAGAGAATAACAGACTTTTTTGATGACGAAGTTTTGAACTCTGATTTCTGGATGTATTGGCGCACAATGTTTGCATTTGAAAACTGGCATAGTGCCTTAGAAATGAAGCGATATATACAAAGATATATACATCATATAGGAGGACTGCCTGATTTTACAGCACTTAGATTTACAAAATATAATCAATATGAATCGATGATACTGCCTATGGTGAAGTATCTTGAAGATAACGGTGTTCAGTTTCATTATGGGGTAAAAGTAATAAATGTTGACTTCAAGTGCGATAACGAGAGAAAAGTTGCAACGAGAATAGATATTTCATGTGAAGGAAGAAAAGACAAGATAGATTTGACTGAAAACGACCTCGTATTTATCACCAATGGCGGATGCGTGGAAAACTCCTCTATAGGAAGTCAAAATGCTGCGGCAGATTTTGATACAGAGATAAGAGAAGGCGGCGGCTGGGATATGTGGCGCAAAATAGCAGCGCAAGATGAAGCTTTTGGACATCCGGATAAGTTTTGCAGCGACCCTGAACAAACCAACTGGATGAGCGCTACAGTTACGACTCTCGACCGGAAGATTACTCCATATATAAAGAAAATATGCAAGAGAGAGCCACTTAGCGGAAAGGTGGTAACAGGGGGAATAGTTACTGTAAAAGATTCTTCATGGCTTTTAAGCTGGACCGTAAACAGGCAGCCGCAGTTCCATGACCAGCCTAAGGATCAATGTGTAGTGTGGTTATACGGATTATTTTCGGACAAAAAGGGTGACTTTGTAAAGAAACCTATGAGGGAATGTACAGGAAAAGAAATATGCATGGAATGGCTGTATCACCTTGGAGTGCCGCAGGAGGAGATAGAGGGTATGGCAGAAAGCAGTGCTAACACAGTGCCATGCATGATGCCTTATATTACAGCATTCTTTATGCCAAGAGAACATGGCGACCGCCCCGATGTAGTTCCAAAGGGGGCAGTAAACTTTGCATTCCTTGGGCAGTTTGCGGAGACTGCAAGAGACACCATATTCACTACGGAATATTCTATGAGAACGGGAATGGAAGCTGTATACACATTGCTTGATGTAGACAGGGGCGTTCCCGAAGTGTGGGGAAGTGTATATGATTTGAGAGATTTGCTGAACGCAACAGTAAAACTTCGTGATGGCAAAAAAATAACAGATATGGAGTTGGGATTCGCAGAGAAAATGGTTCTGAAGAAAGTTCTCGGCAAGATTAAAAATACAGAAATAGAAAAACTTCTTAAAGAATATGAAGTTATATGATATTTGAAACGAATGAAGCACAAGGATATTTTACGATGTTCTTGTGCTTTTTCCGTATGAAAAGATTTTGCATTTTATATTCATTTTGTGCCATTATAACCGATGAAAAAATATTATTAAAAAATTAACAAAAATCTTGACTATAATATTGATAAAGGTATAATGAAAATAAAGAATGGTGTTGACGGTGATGTAAACGGTGCATAAGCACGGTAAGGGATAAGAGGGGGCTTAAAAGATGAAAACGGACGAATTCAAAAGAAGAATGCCACGCTGTGCAAGGTTTGACTATAAAGGCATAGAGGACGAGCTTAAAGAGATGGCGGCAGAGGGTTGGCAGCTTGAGCAGTGCGATAACAACGGGAGCTGGATGTACAGAAAAGCAGAGCCTGTAAACAAAGATTTCTGTGTTGTGTTTTGTAAAGACGCAAGATATATCAGATACGGAGAGACAAGAAGTCAGCAGGAGCTTGAGGAAAAAATGGAAAAACAGGGTTGGGAAAAAGTAGGACAGTGGAACAAGATGCTTATTTTTTCTGCTGACAGCGGAACGGTATTGCCTGATGAGGCAGATGAATATACGAGGCTTCAAAGCGCCAAATATGCCCTTAAAGGTACATTTGCAGCAGAGTCACTTTTGACATTTGCGATTTGCATGATGCTGGCTCTTGTTAGAATTCCCAATGCTTATAAAGACATACAGGAGCTGGGAGCATGGTATTATGGGGTAGATGGCATATTTATGGCTGTAGTTGTGAGTATAATTGTAATATGTTTGGCAATAGAAATCGCCGGATTCTTTATGTGGTATAAAAAGTCCGAAGAGAATATTGTTAATGGAGGAAATACTGCAAGTGCAGCAAGGATAAGCAAAATGTATTTCTATCTGCAAAAAGGCTTGTACATATTTATTGCAGCCACAGTGTTATTATCCGTAATAGCTATTTGCATTATATAGCGAAAGAAATAGAAAAATAAAACACTCCCGGACATCTTGACACAGATGATAAGGAGTGCTATATTTTAGATAAACAGTTAAGCTGCTTAACTATTTAGCTGCTTAAACTAATGAGATAATTGTTTCAATAGCCAAAATGTTTCTAATGTGAGAATAGAAAAAATATAAAACAGGCAGGGATGTAATTAAATGAATATTGATAATAGATTTGAAATTTTTTGCCGCATGATAGAAGAATTGGATCGCAGTGTATATCTGATTGATGAATACGACAAATTGCTTCACGATTATAACGGAGAGGTCATGTTTCAAGCAGAATCACAGATGATAAAGATGATAGGTGATTTTCCCGGCATAACTGCATCACAGATAAGCAAAAAAATCGGCAAATCCACAAGCTCAAGCTCTCAAATAATAAGGAAGCTTAAGCAAAAGGCGTGGGTCAGACAGACAAGGAATGAACTTAACAGCAGAGAATATAACTTGTCTCTTACAGAAGCAGGCAAAAGGATATACGATAAGCATCGTGATTTTGAGCAGAAATGCTACAACAGGACATTTGAAATGCTCGGCGATGTGACAAACGAAGAGCTGAAAAGCTATATAAAGATTCAGAAAAGATTAAACAAGGCTTTTGAAATGGATGTAGAAGAAAGTAAAGATATATAAAATAAGGAGGATGAAATGAAATATAACTTTGATGAAATTATCGACAGAAAAAATACCAACTCAGAGAATGTAGACGGATGGAGACCTTATATTTTTAAATGCGGACCGGAAAAAGTGTTTCCGTATGCAGATGATGAATTTATAAGGATGTGGGTAGCCGATATGGAGTTTGCCGTAGCGCCGGAGATAAGACAGGCTATAATAGACAGAGTAGAAAGAAAAATATTGGGATATACGATTGTTTCGGATAACGGTTATTATGAAGCGCTTCTAAAATGGTGCAAGGATAGATATGACTGGGAATTTAAAAAGGAAGAGCTTGTATTCTCTCCGGGCGTTATACCGGCTCTGTATCAGCTTGTTGAGGATTTAGTGGCAAAAGATGAAAAAGTTCTTACCATGACGCCGGCATACGGATTCTTCTTGCATGCATGTGAATATAATGATGTTGAGCTTGTCGAGTCACCGCTTAAAATAACAGAAGGAAAATTTGAAATAGATTTTGAGGATTTTGACAAAAAGGCAGCAGATCCAAAGGTAAAGGTTTTAATGTTGTGCAATCCGCATAACCCATCGGGGCGAATATGGACAGAAGATGAACTTAAGCATATCGCAGAAACGGCAGAAAAAAACAATCTGTGGATTATATCCGATGAAATACATTGCGACCTCATCAGAACAGGACTTTCACATATACCTATGGGAAAGATAATGCCTGATTATGACAGGCTGATAACTACCATGTCTGCAAGCAAGACTTTTAATCTTGCCGGAATGTTGTTTTCAAATATCATAATAAGAAATGAAGAAGAAAGAGAAAGGTTTCAAGGCAGAGACAAAAACATAGGTGCTGCAAATCCTCTTTCCATTGCAGCTCACAAAGCTGCATATGAGCAAGGTGGTCAATGGTTATCTGAACTTAAAGCATATATAGATGAAAGTTTCAAAATGGTAGATGACTTTCTTTCGGAAAATATTCCGGATGCAAGATTTACAATTCCTGAGGCGACATATTTTGCATGGGTAGACATGAGCAGAGTTTTGCCGGATGTTGAAGATTTGCCTTTGTTCTTTGCAAATAATGCAGGTGTTTTGCTTGAAGGCGGCGACGGCTTGTTTGTGGGTAATGCCCAAGGATATATAAGGCTTAATCTGGCTATGCCTAAAGCCACTATAAAAGAGGGGCTTTGCCGTATGGCTGAGGCTATCAAAAATCATAAATAAACAGTAATTTGAAAGCGGCTCGTTTACAGAGCCGCTTTTAATGTTAATTTTGCGATAAAACTTATAAAATTGTGTTTTTAGATTACCATATACCAAGAAAATGCTGAAGAACAAGGCTTACGACAGTTATACCTATCCAGCAGCAAAGACCTAAAAATATCGGTTTACCGCCTGTCTTTACGAGCTTTACTATGTTAGTGTTAAGTCCTATTGCAGCCATTGCGAGAACTATAAAGAACTTACTCAGCTCTTTAAGAGGCGTAAACGCAGCTATATCAACACCTGCCGAGACGCATACCGTTGTTATTACAGAGGCGGCCACAAAGTAAAGTATGAAGAAAGGGAAAATTTGTTTCATACTGAATTTGCCGGAGTCTTTGGATTGTTTGGCTTTTCTTGTACGAATAAAAGCAAGAACAAGTGTTATAGGTATTATTGCAAGGGTTCTTGTTAATTTTACCGTAACGGCAGTATCAAGCGTAAAAGCACCAAGACCGTACATGCTGTCCCATGTGGAGGCGGCAGCTGTAACTGAGGATGTGTCATTTATTGCTGTCCCTGCAAATACGCCGAAAGCATAACCATCTGTTTGAGAAAATCCCAAAAGACTGCCTAAAGTAGGAAATATTACGGCGGCTATTACATTAAAGAAGAATATTACCGAGATGGCTTGTGCGACTTCCTCATCATCTGCATCTATAACAGGAGCAGTTGCAGCTATGGCAGAGCCTCCGCATATTGACGAACCCACACCTATCAGAGTTGATATCTTATCAGGTATTTTCAAAGCTTTGTGCAGAAAATATGCGATTAAAAGAGACACAGTGATGGTACAGATAATTATGGGAAGTGATTGACGCCCAATCTGTAAGATTACATTAAGGTTCATTCCGAAGCCAAGCAGGACAACGGCCCATTGCAGAATCTTTTTTGAAGTGAATTTTATTCCCTTCTCAAAGTTTCTCTTGTCTTTTATAAACAGTGTTACGACCATTCCTGCCAATATTGATATAATTGCTCCGCCTATTATTGGAAAGAGCTTTCCTAAAAACCACGACGGAATGGCTATTGCGAGGCATAGGAGAATGCCTGCGGCGTTATTTTTAATAAAATTCATATTTTATTCCTTTCATGGAGTTATTTACCAATAAAAATATATCATGAATTTTCAATAAAGTAAAATTATACATATTTATTTAGCGATAAAAATATATTATAATAAAAGAAAAACCACAATAAGGAAATAAATATGTTGGACCACAGAATAGACACATTCTTATGCGTTTGTGATAAAATGAGCTATACAAGAGCGGCAAAAGCATTGTCCATGACCCAGCCGGCCGTTTCTCAGCATATAAAATATCTTGAGAATCTTTATGAAGTAAATCTTTTTACTTATGAAAAGAAGCAGCTGAAGCTCACAGAACCGGGTAAACTTTTGCTGATGGCAGCAAGAACTATGAAAAGTGACGAGGGATTTTTGCGTAATAAGATTCATGAATTTAAAAACAGCACTTCTATATGTCGAATGGGAGCGACAATGACAGTAGGTGATTATGCAATAATTAAGCCCCTCAAAAAATATATGGAATTACATGCTGATACGGAAGTAAATTTGACAGTGGCAAATACTGATGAGCTTCTGAAAAAACTTAACAATCATGAAATAGATTTTGCGGTGATTGAAGGATATTTTCCCAAAGAGGAATATGATTATGTACCGTTTTCTACGGAAAGATATATACCGGTATGTGCTTCAAATCATACATTCAAGAAGCCGCCTGAAACTCTCAGAGACCTTGTTAATCAACGACTTATAATACGAGAAAAAGGGTCCGGCACAAGGGATATTATGGAAAAAAATCTTGAGGCTCACGGAATAGAGATAAAAGATTTCGCCCACTGCATGGAAGTGGACAGCCTTGCGGCAATAATACAGCTTGTTAAAGCTGACTGTGGTATAACATTTTTGTATGAAATTGCTGCGGCAGAAGAAATACAGAGAGGCAATCTCAGAGAAATAAAACTAAGAGACTTTGTTGTTGAACATGATTTTACTTTTACATGGAACAAAGGAAGTGTTTATGCACAGGAATATAGAAAAATTTGTAAGGAGTTTACACAGTTATGACACTTAAAGAATTAAAAATAGGCAAGAGTGCAGTTATAAAAACCGTCGGAGGAGACGGACCTTTAAGACAGCATTTTCTTGATATGGGAGTCATACCGGGAGCGACTGTAACAGTGGTAAAATATGCTCCTATGGGAGACCCCATAGAGCTTAGAATACATGGTTATGAGCTTACGCTGCGTCTTTCTGATGCAGAAAAAATAGAAATAGACGAGACAAGTGTAAAGGATTATGTGGAAAATGGCAGCTGCGTAAGTTTATTTGGGAATCTTTCCATGTGCAGCGGTTCATGCCGTAAATGCAAAGAGTCGTGCAACAATACAATGGGAAACTGCGCAGATGGACGAAATACAGTACTTAAGGACAGGGAGCATCCCGGCTTAGGTGAAGAGGGACGATATCATGTTAAAGCCACAGCAGAGCCGTTGCCTAAGGGAACAGAACTTACATTTGCCTTGGCAGGTAATCAGAACTGCGGCAAAACCACATTATTCAATCAGCTTACAGGCTCCAACCAGCATGTGGGCAATTTTCCCGGGGTTACTGTTGACCGCAAGAGCGGTGTGATAAAAGGATATCCTGATACTAAAGTTACAGACCTTCCGGGGATATATTCTCTCTCGCCATACAGCAGTGAAGAAATCGTATCAAGAGAATTTATTCTTAACGAGAAGCCTTACGGAATTATCAACATTGTTGATGCTACCAATATAGAAAGAAACCTTTATCTTACTATGCAGCTTATGGAGCTTGATATTCCCATAGTGCTTGCGCTAAACATGATGGACGAGGTAAGAGGAAACGGCGGAACTATAGATATAAACGAGATGGAAGCAATGCTTGGAATACCGGTGGTACCTATTTCTGCTGTAAAAAATGAAGGAATAGACGAGTTAGTAAGACATGCCGTACATATAGCTCAAAATCGTGAAAAGCCGGGGAGGACTGATTTTTGCGGAAAGGACCAAAACGGCGGAGCGGTACACAGATGTCTTCACGGCATAATGCATTTGATAGAAGACCATGCGGCGAATGCGTCCATACCGCTGAGATTTGCGGCGGCAAAGCTTGTGGAGGGCGATGAAATGGTTTTGAAAGCCTTGGCTTTGACTGATAATGAAAAAGAAATGATAGAACATATCATAAGCCAGATGGAGACAGAGAGAGGTCTTGACCGTGCAGCGGCAATTGCCGATATGAGGTTTGATTTTATACAGAAACTGTGTGCGGCTACCGTGGTAAAACCTCACGAAAGCAAGGAACACGAAAGAAGCCGCAAGATAGACAAGATTCTAACCGGTAAATACACGGCAATACCTGCATTTGTGGCAATAATGGCGCTTGTGTTCTGGCTGACCTTTAATGTTATAGGGGCATGGCTTCAGGGACTTTTGGAAACCGGTATAGAGGCTCTCACTGTTGAAGTTGACGCATGGCTGATATATTTTAATGTCAACCCGGCATTACATTCTCTTGTAATTGATGGAATTTTCAATGGGGTTGGCAGTGTGCTGAGCTTTATACCTATAATAGTTACGCTGTTCTTCTTCTTGTCTATGCTTGAAGACAGCGGATATATGGCAAGGATAGCTTTTGTTATGGATAAGCTTCTTAGGAAAATCGGACTTTCGGGAAGAAGTATTGTTCCAATGCTTATAGGTTTCGGATGTACAGTGCCGGGGGTTATGGCCTCAAGAACGCTTCCGTCTGCAAGAGACAGGCGCATGACAATAATGCTTACACCGTTTATGAGTTGTACTGCCAAGCTGCCTATATACGGATTTTTCACTGCGGCATTTTTCCCGGGAAAGGGAGCGCTGATAATGGTAGGCTTGTATTTTACCGGCATAATTGTAGGAATCCTCGTTGCTCTTGTATCTAAGATGTTTATGTTTAAAGGAGAAGCAGTACCGTTTGTTATGGAACTTCCAAACTACAGGATGCCGGGCGCAAAGAATGTTATGCATCTTTTGTGGGACAAAGCTAAAGATTTCTTGCAGAGAGCATTTACCGTTATATTTGTTGCGTCTATAGTGGTGTGGTTCCTGCAAACCTTTGATTTCAGGCTTGACATAGTAGAGGACTCCCATGATAGTATACTTGCATTTGCGGCAGGTGTAATAGCGCCGCTTTTCATACCGCTTGGATTTGGTGACTGGAGAATTTCTACAGCATTGATGGCCGGATTTATGGCAAAAGAAAGCGTAGTTTCGACGCTGTCTGTGCTTTTGGGAGAAGCGACAGATATAACTTCAATAATCACCCCGCTTTCGGCTGTGTCGCTTCTGGTATTTTGTTTGCTTTACACACCGTGCGTAGCTGCGGTGGCATCTATCAAGAGAGAACTTGGAGGAAAATGGGCGGTTTCCATAGTAATAGGACAATGTTTAATCGCATGGGTCGTTGCATTTGCTGTAAGAATGGTAGGCATTGCTATGGGATTTGCATAAAAAATAATGAATAAAATGTGTATATAAAAATTGTCGGGATTATTCCCGGCAATTTTTGTTTTATAATGACGAAAAACATAAATATCAAGATAAAAACAGGAGCGGGGGGACGAGATTGCAAGAAAATACTTGTCAAAAAAGTAGCAATTTCAACATGTTGAGGGGATTTAGAAAATTTTATGCATTGCTTGTATACATTATGCACTGCATGACTGATTTATATCGCTACAAATGTACCTCGATAAAGTGATATACAATAGAGTCCGTTTTTAGAAAATAAACCCTTAAAATGTGATAAAATCAAAGTAAATGATTAAAAAACAATAGAAACAGACACGAAAAGGCGGTATAATATTATTACTAAATATAGCTGCTGCATTTTGCATAATTATGCAAAATGTGTCATTAAGAAACGGGGGAACGGAGCATGGTTTTTATAAACGGACGAGACCTGACAGTTGAAGAAGTTATTCGCGTATGCAGAAACGGCGAAGAAGTGAAACTGACAGAGGAAGCTGTAGAAAATGTACAAAAGGCAAGAGATTATATTGAAAAAAAGCTTAAAGAAAAGGCTGTTATTTATGGATTAACGACCGGGTTCGGTAAATTTTCAAATGTAGTAATTTCTGAAGAAAAGACTGAAGAGTTGCAGAGAAATCTTATTATAAGTCATACATGCAGCATGGGTGAGGGATATCCCAGAGAGTATGTAAGAGCGGCAATGCTGCTTCGCTGTAACGCACTTGCAAGGGGAAATTCAGGGATAAGACTTATTACACTTCAGACATTGATAGATATGATAAACAAGGGAGTTCATCCTGTTGTTCCTCAAAAGGGTTCCCTTGGGGCATCGGGAGATTTGGCGCCTCTTTCACACATTGCATTAGGCCTTATAGGAGAAGGCAAGGCAGAGTACAACGGTATAATAATGGATGCGCAGGAAGCTATGGAAAAAGCAGGGATAAAACCTGTGGTACTGGCTGCAAAAGAGGGACTGGCGCTGAATAACGGAACACAGATGATGACAGCCGTAGGAGTCAATGTTCTTTGGGATGCTATGGCTCTTCAAAAACTGGCAGATTTGGCATGTGCCATGACAGGAGAGGCTCTTCATGCGATTAAAAAAGCATATGACCATAAGATTCATGATTTGCGTGGGCATATGGGACAGAAAGAATCAGCTGAAAACTTACGCAATTTGCTTAAGGGTTCGGGAAATGCCCTTGAATTGCAAGAGCATAAAGTTCAGGACCCATATACGCTAAGATGTGCGCCACAGATACATGGCGCTACAAGAGATGCGGTAAGGTACGCATATGAAATGGTATCTGCAGAGATAAATGCAGTTACAGATAATCCAATAGTTTTTCCTGATGAGGAAGAGGTTATCAGTGGAGGTAATTTCCATGGCCAGCCTGTGGCGCTGACATTTGATTTTCTTAAAATGGCAATTTCAGAACTTGCAAATGTATCTGAAAGAAGAATAGAAAGACTGGTAAACTCAGCTTTATCTGAGGGACTTCCTCCGTTTTTGACGAAATACGGCGGAGTTTGTTCAGGATTTATGATAGCCCAATATTCTGCGGCATCTATGGTATCGGAAAACAAAGTCTACGATCATCCTGCATGTGTGGATTCGATTCCGTCATCTGCCAATCAGGAGGATCATGTGTCGATGGGAACTACATCTGCGAGGACGGCGGCCATGGTTTTGGATAATACTCAGAAAGTAATCGGGATAGAAATTGCCGCTGCTGCACAGGCTATATGGCTTCGTCAGGAAATGGGCGAGGGCGGAATAGATAAGCTTGCCCCGGCCACAAGAGCCGCTTATGATTACATAAGAACATTATCAGAACCGATAGAAAAAGATGTAATAATGCACGATGAACTTGTAAAGTTTGACGAGATGGTTAAAAACGGCAGTCTTTTGGAAGCCGTGGAAAAAACCGTAGAACTTAAATAGGAGGAAAGAAAATGCCGGATAATAAAACCATATATGAGGCTATGACTGTAAAACTTGATAATGAATATCCTGAATATCCAAAGTTTAAAGAGGGAATCAGGAGAGCACCTGACAGAGGTTTTCGTCTTACGAAAGAACAGACAAAGATAGCCCTAAAGAATGCACTGAGATATGTGCCTGAGGAATTGCACAGCAAATTAGCTCCCGAATTTATGGAGGAGCTTAAAACACGAGGCAGGATATATGCCTACAGATACAGACCTGAGGGACGGCTCTACGGAAAGCCAATAAACGAATATAAAGGCAAATGCCTTGCCGGAAAGGCTTTTCAGGTCATGATAGAAAACAATCTTGACTTTGAAGTTGCCCTATATCCATATGAATTGGTTACCTATGGAGAAACAGGTCAGGTATGCCAGAATTGGCTGCAATACAGACTTATAAAAAAATATCTTGAAGAACTTACCGAAAATCAGACTCTTGTAGTAGAATCGGGACACCCGCTGGGACTCTTTCCGTCTAAGCCGGAGGCGCCTCGTGTTATAATCACAAACTCCATAATGGTTGGAATGTATGACAATATAGACGACTGGGAAATTGCCGAGGAAATGGGAGTTGCCAACTACGGACAGATGACGGCAGGCGGATGGATGTATATAGGCCCTCAAGGAATAGTACACGGTACATTCAATACAATTCTCAATGCGGGAAGAAAATATTTAGGCGTTTCGCCGCAGGGAGACCTTACAGGACATACATTTGTATCTTCCGGCCTTGGGGGTATGAGCGGGGCTCAGCCAAAAGCAGCCAATATAGCTGGAGCGGTTGGAATATTCGCAGAAGTTGATTTGTCAAGAATAGAAACAAGACATGATCAGGGCTGGGTAGATATTATCATGGACGATATAGATGAGATATTTGCTTTGGCAGAGAAAAAACTTGCGGCAAAGGAAAGCATTTCGATAGCATATCATGGGAATATTGTAGATTTGCTTGAAGCAGCTGTGGAGAAGAATTTTTCAATAGATCTTTTGTCAGACCAAACATCGTGTCACAATGTATATAACGGAGGTTACTGCCCTGCGGATATGACATTTGAAGAAAGAACAAAGATGCTTCATGAAAACAGAGAACTTTTCTGCAAAAAGGTAGATGAAACCTTGCACAGACATTACAGAGCCATAAAAGCGCTTACGGAAAGAGGAACTTATTTCTTTGATTACGGAAATTCATTCATGAAAGCCATGTATGATGCGGGAATAAAAGAAATTTCAAAGAACGGTTATGATGATAAGGACGGTTTTATATGGCCGTCTTATGTAGAGGATATAATGGGACCGATTCTTTTTGACTACGGTTACGGCCCTTTCAGATGGGTTTGTTTGTCCGGAAAGCCTGAGGACCTTGAAATTACAGATAAGGCAGCTATGGACTGTATTGACCCGGGCAGAAGAGCACAGGATAGAGACAACTGGGTATGGATAAGAGATGCCAAGGAAAATAAATTAGTAGTGGGAACACAGGCAAGAATTCTGTATCAGGATGCAGAGGGAAGAACAAGGATAGCCCTTAAGTTTAACGAACTTGTGAGAGAGGGGAAAATCGGCCCGGTAATGATGGGAAGAGATCATCATGATGTTTCGGGAACAGATTCGCCTTTCAGAGAAACTTCAAATATAAAAGACGGGTCTAATGTCATGGCAGATATGGCTGTTCAGTGTTTTGCAGGAAATGCGGCAAGAGGAATGTCTCTTTGTGCACTGCATAACGGCGGCGGTGTAGGAATCGGCAAGGCTATCAACGGCGGTTTTGGATTGTTGCTTGACGGAAGTGAAAGAACAGATGAAATTATCAAATCTGCAATGATGTGGGATGTAATGGGCGGTGTTGCCAGAAGAAGCTGGGCAAGAAATGAAAATGCCCTTACCACTTCAGTAGAATATAATAAAAACTATAAGGGAAAAGGCCATATAACCATACCGTATATAGCAGATGATACGCTTATTGACAAGACGGTAGATGAGTTTGTAAAATAGATAAAGATAAATCAAAAACGGATAGTACGAAGTATTGAAACTTTGGTGCAAAATGATTCGGAGGATGGTTAAATGGCAGTTTTGCTGATAAAAAACATAGGCTTGTTACAGACGCCGATAGGCAATTTCAGCCACAGGGGGGAAAAACAAGCTGAAAATATAAAGCTGAAAAATGCGGCTATTCTGGTAAAAGACGGCATAATTCATGAAATAACATCAGACGGGGTATTGCCGCATGGTGAGGCAGATGCAGATAAAGTTGTTGATGCGGGAGGATGTCTCGTAACACCCGGTCTTGTGGACGGACATACCCATATGGTGTTCGGGGGATACAGGCAACATGAAATCCCTCTGAAGCTGAAAGGTGCAGGTTATCTTGATATTTTAAGAGCCGGCGGCGGCATAATGGATACCGTAAGAAAGACAAGAGCGGCTTCTTTTGAACAGCTTTATGATAAAACAAAGGGTTTTCTTGACGAGATGATGAGTCTTGGAGTAACAAGTTGTGAAGCGAAGAGTGGATACGGCCTTGATTTCGAGACGGAAATAAAAATGCTTGAGGTCTTGAATTTGCTTAATGACAAACATGCTATGGACATAACCCCAACATTTATGGCGGCCCATGCTGTGGAAGAATGTTGGAAAGGCAAAGAGGAAGAGTACATCAGAATCTGCTGTGATGAGATGATGCCTTATGTTAAAGAACATAACTTGGCGGAGTATGTAGACATTTTCACCGAGGACTCGGTATTTAATGTAGAACAAAGCAAGGTTTACCTTGAAAAAGCAAAACAACTGGGATTTAAGCTCAGAATACATGCTGATGAAATAGAAGCTATCGGCGGTTCAGTTTTGGCAGGAGAGATGGAAGCTGTTTCTGCGGAACATCTTATAGTCATAAATGATGACGGGATGAAAGCTATGGCAGAAAGTAAAACGACGGCAATGTGTCTTCCTGCAACATCATTTTATCTAAACGCAGGGTTTGCGCCTGTAAGAAGGATGATAGATGAATTTGAAATCCCTGTGGCTTTGGCATCAGATTTTAATCCGGGTTCATGTCCGTCTTTGAATTTGCAGTTTGTAATGAATTTAGGATGTTTGAAATATAAAATGCTGCCGGAAGAAGTTCTAACGGCGGTAACTGTTAATCCGGCATGTGCCATAGGAAAAGAAAAAACAATAGGAACGCTGGAAGAGGGTAAGCAGGCCGACATGGTAATATGGAATGCCGATGATATGGAAATGCTGTGCTATCGTTTCGGCTCAAATCTTGTTAATACGGTTATAAAGAAAGGAATTGTAATTTGATGAAATTAGTTGATATGACGATTAGAAATTATCTTGATGTTTTGGCATCTGATGCACCGGCTCCCGGAGGTGGTTCTGTAAGTGCACTTTCGGCAGCTCAGGGGGCAGGTCTTGTTATGATGGTATGTGACCTTACGATTCCAAAGGAAAAATATTTACAATACAAAGACCTTTGCGTTGAAGTAAGAGAAGAAATATCATCGACTTATGACAAATTGATTGAAGCTGTAGATAAGGATACTGAGGCATTCAATCGTGTATCGGCTGCTTTCAAATTGCCTAAGGATGACGAAGAACAAAAGGCAAAGAGAAGCGAGGCTATTCAAGAAGCTACCGTGCTTGCAACAGAAGTTCCGTATGAAACTATGGAACTTTGCATTTGCGGACTTGAGACTACTGCCAAAATAGTAGGAAAATCAAATCCCAATGCAGCATCAGACCTTGGAGTTGCGGCACTTAATCTGCTTGCGGGATTAAAAGGAGCATATCTGAATGTGAAAATAAATTTGCCGTCTATAAAAGATGAGAATATCAAACTGCGTTTTGAAAATGCAGAAGATATGGTCAAAAAAGCTGAAAATTTAGCGGAAAAAATTTATGAAGATGTTTTGAACTCACTGTAAAGTTTTAAAAAGGAGATAAATATGGCTCAGATAATCGAAAGCATTCCCAATATTTCAGAGGGAAGAAATCAAGAAATAATAGAAGCCTGCGTAGACCAGATAAGAACTACTCCGGGCTGCACTTTACTCAATTATTCGTCAGACCCAAACCATAACAGGTCGGTAATAACCTATATAGGCGATGCCAAAGGTGTAGAAGAGGCCAGCGTTAAGCTTGCAAAAAAAGCCGTGGAGCTTATAGACCTGACCAAGCATACAGGTGAACATCCAAGAATGGGCTGCGTGGATGTTATGCCTTTCGTACCTATAAAAGAAGCTACCAACGAGGACTGTATCAAGCTTTCCGAAAGAGTTGGAAAGAGAATTGCCGAAGAAGCCGAACTTCCTGTATTTCTGTATGAGATGTCCGCACGAAAGGAAGCAAGAAAAAATCTGGCAACAGTAAGAAAAGGCCAGTTTGAAGGTATGGCAGAGAAAGTAAAGGATCCCGAATGGGAGCCTGATTTCGGAGGAGCTCGTATTCATCCTACAGGTGGAGTTGTCGCAGTGGGAGCGAGACCTCCTCTTGTGGCATATAACTTAAACCTGAACACATCGGATGTGGAAATCGCAAAGAAAATCGCCAAGGTCATCAGAGAAAAGGACGGAGGGTTGGCAAATGTAAAGGCTATGGGATTTATGCTTGAGGACAGAAATATTGCCCAGGTATCTATCAACATGACTGATTTCAGAGTGACACCGCTTTACAGAGTTACAGAACTGGTAAAGAGTGAAGCCAAGAGATACGGAGTAAGGGTGATAGGCTCTGAGGTAATAGGTCTGTGTCCGATGAAAGCACTTATAGACAGTGCTGAATACTATTTACAGATAGAGGACTTTGATTTTGAAGGGCAAGTGCTGGAGAACTATATCATATAGTTTGAAGTTTCGGAAAGGGGCATTTGATGGAAGAGCAGAAAAAACCTAAGAAAAAAAAGACTTTGTATACTGTGCTGATGATTATCTGCATAGGAGTATTTCTGTTTTCACTTTATAAAGTGATAGGGATTATCCTTGATTATAAGGAAATAGATGATTATTATGATGAAGCTAACAAGAATTATGTCCAAGAAGATGAAAACGGTGTTATAAGTTATGTGGACCTTGCAAAACTGATAAAAGAAAACAGTGATGTAAGAGGGTGGATATACATTAAAGGGACTGATATAAGTTATCCTATACTTCAGGGGGTGGATAATTATTATTACCTCTACAGGACATATGAAAAAAAATATCTGGGAGCAGGAAGCATATTTTTAGAGGCACTTAACAGTCCTGACATGTCTGATACTCATACTATTATATATGGACACAATATGTATAACGGCTCGATGTTTGGACCTTTAGACAAATTTTTTAAGGAAGAGTATAGGGATGAACATCCGTATGTATACATATTGCTTCCTGACGGCACATGGAACAAATATGAGATTTTTGCGGCATATACGGCAGGTATCGAAGACGGAACCTTTACGGTGTTCTCTGACAATAAGGAAGAATATGATAAGTACCTTGAACTTATCAAGAGCAAAAACAATTATCAAAATACGGTGCTTCCTGAAAACGGTGAGCAGATTTTGACACTGTCCACATGCACCGAGGACAGTAATGATTATAAGAGAAATGTGCTTCAGGCAAAGTTTGTAAGCAAGTCTAAGATAGTAGATAAGTAAAGCAAATTTATTTTCGTATTTTGGTAGGATATATGTAAAAAATTAAGGATAAATGAGATAACGGAAAAAGCACCTCTGATGAGGTGCTTTTTCTGAAAGTGTGTGTGTATTCAATAAAAGAAGGAAAGTTTTCTAAATATTATTTCCGAAAATATTTTACCACTGGTAGGTGCTAAAGTCAACAAATTCCCAAGAAATTTCGTCGCCGTCTTTTAGAATTTTTTCGTTGGCGCCTACATTGAGTTGTTCACCATTAACGGTATAAACCCATCCTGTAGTAGTCTCAATATCCTTTTCTCCTGCTCCTGCCATGGAAACTATATATGTTCCTGCTGAATCAAGTTCGATTGGAATTTCGTTGGAAACACAGAAAAGCTGTGTTGCATCTAAAACATTGGTGTCTTCTTCTACCGTAAACTCTGTTTTTTCAATTGCTTCAAAGTCTTCAACGGTAACATCGTCATTTTTGCTGTCGGATATGGAAATTGAAATATTGATAGGATTTACAATTTCTTC
>CAJMLH010000006.1 GCA_905214195.1 uncultured bacterium | reverse complement strand
TACCCTAGTTATTGGGACTAGGGTACCACCAACTCTTTTTGTCCTATAGGCCTAAAGGGGATATATGATTTTGGCTTATTATTGAAATATAAAAAGTTACAGTATCGTAAATGATACCCAGCCGGATACAAGGTAAGCTGCGGCTGACATTATGCAGGCGAAAGAAATTACCTTTGATTTAACCTTGGACTCTTTCTCGAATACTGCCATAGATGTTATCCATGATATTACAAGAGTTATTAAAGCAATTACTGTCATTTTGTTTATTACAGGCGCCCAAGCTCTAAGCAGGAAACATGTAAGTGCAACTACCACAACCGTAATTACATACTTTAGCCAGCCACCTCGGTTGAATAAAACAGGCATAAGCAATGCAGTCCATATTATGCCAAGGAGCAGGCATTTGAGAATTATTATAAATATACTTTCCATATATACATCCTTTCCTTTCGTTATAAACAAAAGGATACCATAAAACTTGAGTATTTTAAACACCTTTTTAATTTGTAAACGCAAAGGTTTACATTTATTTGGAATCTGTTTCTGATGTCGATAATTATTGATTTTGAGAGTGTTTTATCGTAAAATATATTTGTATAAATTTTAGGGAGGAAGAGATGGCTCAGCTATATTACAGATACAGTACAATGAATGCCGGAAAATCAATAGAATTGATTAAGGTTGCATATAATTACGAGGAGAGAGGAAAGCATGTGCTTGCTTTGATTCCGTCTGTGGATGACAGGTACGGAGTCGGAGTTATCACTTCAAGAATAGGTATTCAGAGAGAAGCTCTTGTAGTAAATGATGATACTAATATTTTGGAGTTGTTCATAAGAGAAAATGAAAAAAGAAAAATCGATTGCGTTTTGATTGATGAATGTCAATTTTTGAAGAAACACCATGTTCAGGAATTGGTTGAAATAGTAGACAGCTGTGATGTTCCTGTATTGGCATATGGACTTAAAAACGACTTTAGAAACGAATTGTTTGAAGGTTCTTATTATATGTTGGTTTATGCTGACAAGATAGAAGAGATAAAGACTATTTGCTGGTGCGGAAGAAAGGCTACCATGGTTGCCCGTGTAATAGACGGAAGAGTTGTAAAACAAGGAGAACAGGTAGTAATAGGCGGCAATGATATGTATGTATCTCTTTGCAGAAAACATTATAATGACGGCAGATTTTGTGAGAAGTAACTATCTGCTGTCGGTTTGGGAGAAAGTATGGATTTAAGAACAATAAAGAAAAATTTATTAACGATAGTTTTAATTATGACATTGGCTTTAGCGGCTGTAATTTTTACGGCGGATAAAGCCTTTGCGGCTGTTATGGCTACAGTCAACAGTTCAATAGGTTTGAATATGAGAATGGGACCGGGAACGAACTATGATGTTGTACTTACAATTCCGGATAATGCGGAAGTTACAGTTATAGAAAAGGGCGGCAGCTGGTCTAAGGTATCATATAACGGCAAGGAAGGATATGTAAATTCAAGTTATTTGAATTTTAAGGAAGAAACGAAACCTAAGACAGGCACGGTTAACAGTTCGGCAGGATTAAATGTGAGAACGGGACCCGGAACCGAGTATCCGTCGATATATGTGTTGGAGAACAAGACTGTTGTTGAAATTACAGATCAAGTCGGCTCATGGTATAAAATAAGCTACAACGGCATTACAGGGTATGTAAGTTCCGGTTATATCGTAATTGATCAAAATATAGATTATGTTTATGACGAAGAATTTGAAGCGGCACTTACGGCACAGGGGTTTCCTGAAAGTTATAAGCCGTACTTGAGAAATTTGTATGCAGCTAATCGAGGATGGGTTTTTAAGGCTCAGCATACAGGTTTGAACTGGTCTGATGTAATTGCAAAAGAAAGCAAAATCGGTATAAATCTTGTACATAAGAGCGCTGATGATTCATGGAAGTCAAAAGAGCCGGGGGCATTTAACTCCTCCGGACAGTATATAGAGTTTGACAGCGGCGGATGGATAGCTGCTTCCAAAGGAATCATAGAGTATTACATGGATCCGAGAAATTTTCTCACCAAGAATGGAGTTTTTCAGTTCATGACTCATTCTTATGATTCTCAAACTCAGAATAAGGAAGGATTGCAGAAGTTGGTTGCAGGAACTTTTCTTGCAAATAAATTCCCGGAAGCCGGTTATGATACATATTCTGACGCATTGATATATGCCGGCAAACAGTCGGGAGCTAATCCTTATGTATTAGCTTCAATGATACTTGTAGAGCAGGGAAGAAACGGAATAGGCGGAAGTATATCCGGTACAGTAAGCGGATTTGAGGGGTATTATAACTACTTCAATGTTCGTGCTTATGCTTTTGGAGATTATGATGCCGTTAGATACGGACTTTTGTATGCTAAACAGCAGGGCTGGGATACTCATATAGAATCGATTCTTGGCGGAGCGTCATATTATGCGAAGAATTATATTAAGAACAATCAGAACACTCTTTATCTGAAAAAATTTAATGTTCTCAATGGAATGAATAATGTGGCTACGCATCAGTATATGACCAATATCGGCGGTGCTGCCAGTGAGGCAAATAATTTGCAGGCAGGTTACAGCTCAAGTGAGCATATAACTTTTTACATACCTGTTTATAAAAATATGCCGGTATCTGCATGTAAATTGCCTAACGAAAGCAATTATGACGACTTTTTCGGAAATAGTACAACTGTTCGCATATACGGAAGCGATAGATACGACACATCTATGAAAGTTGCCGATGCATATAAGAAAAATGAGAAACTTTCTAAGTTTGATAATATTATCGTAGCATCAGGAAATGATTATGCCGATGCATTGTCGGGAACTTATCTTGCAGCAACAAAAAAAGCCCCGATACTTCTTGTAGGTGAATATGCTTCAAGCATGAATAAAATTAAAAATTATATTGCTGCAAATCTCAAACCGGGCGGAACTGTTTATATTTTAGGGGGAACCGGTGCAGTTTCATCGGAATTTGAGGCTATGCTAAGCGGACACACTGTAAAGAGACTTGGCGGAAGCAATCGCTATGAAACTAATATAAATATACTTAAAGAGGCAGGAACCACAAGCAAAGAAATTATGGTTTGTTCAGGTGAAGAATTTGCTGACGGGCTGTCGGTATCTGCAGTAGGAAAACCTGTATTATTTGTAGGCAAGGATTTGAGTGCTTCACAAAAGCAATATATAAAAAATGCAGGATTTAATGTTTATTATATAATAGGCGGAGAGGGAGCTGTTTCCAAAGAGATAGAGAACACTGTCAAAACTATGGGAAAAACAGAGCGCATATCAGGCCGTGACAGATATGCTACATCTGCTGCAATAGCAGATAGATTTTTCAACGGAAGTAAAAAAGCGGTACTTGCATTTGGAGAAACTTTTGCTGATGGACTCTCAGGCGGTTCGCTTGCCCTTTCCTTAGAAGGGCCACTTTTGTTGGTAAACTCTGAAAATACCAAGCATGCCGAAAACTATGTGAGCAAAAATAAAGTTGAAAGAGCGGCAGTCTTGGGAGGACCGATATTGATCAGCGATAATATGATTGATTCGATAATTTGATTTGTTCGGCAATTTGAGTTTAGCTTATCTTAAGGGGGGAAGGATTGAATATTGGGAATTTTTGAACAGATACAGACATTTTTTGAAGAGTTGACGCCTTCATCTGTAGCTTTAAGATTGGTTATAGCTACGATTCTTGGAAGCTTTGTAGGAATGGAAAGGGCACATAAGAGATATGCCGCAGGAATAAGAACATTCGCACTTGTATGCCTTGGATCTGCGTTGGCTACTCTAATTGGGCTGTATCTTGCTGAAATTGGCGGTTCACAGTCTGATATAGGAAGAATTCCGGCTCAGATTCTTTGTGGCATAGGATTTTTGGGAGCAGGTACTATAATTGTAACGGAAAGAAAGCAGGTTAAAGGATTGACTACGGCTGCCGGTTTATGGGTAACCGCTACTATGGGAATGGCAGTTGGAGCAGGTTTTATATGGGCAGGTATTATTTGCTTTGTGCTTGTATTCCTGACCACATATTACATGAATTACATGGCTCGATATGTTGAGAATCATACAAGAACTGTAGAACTTTATGTGGAAATCGAAAAGAAAGGAATTGAACCGTTTATTTCCTTTCTCAAAGACACCGGATATATAATAATTTCGCTGGAAAGACGAAGAGATGATACTATATTTGATGGCGACATTGCCTTAAGAGTAGAGTTCGATATGCTTAAAAGAAAAAATCATGCAGATGTGATGGATGAACTTTTGAAATTGGAGCATGTGCATTATATTGAAGAAATAAGCTGATATAAAGTTATTAAATCCCTCTCTTATCCTATCAAATAGGATAAGAGAGGGATTTTTTAGATGTTCGGTCGTTTATTTGCTGAATTTTTTTCCTTGCCAAGTGTCTCTGAGATTTAGCTGTTCATCTATACGATTTAAGATGGTGCGTTTATTGAAGCTCCAAGGCGGATTTATTAAAATTGAGCGTGGTGCGTCGCCTGTAAGCCTGTGTATGGTTACTTGAGGGGGAATTATCTCAAGACAGCGGCAGACAGTGTCCACATAGGAATCTATAGAATCAAAGGGTTGATAATCTTTGTGAGTTTTTTCCATTGCAGAGCCTTTTACTATATTTAAAAGATGCAGCTTTATACCGAAAAGACCGGGTTTTTGCGAAATATATTTGACTGATTCAAGCATCATATCAAGATTTTCTCCCGGCAGACCCAGTATCAAGTGAACTACATATTTGATATTGCGCTCTTGTAAATTTTTGCACGCTTCATCAAATATTGACAAATCATAGCAAATGTTAAGCTCAGAAGATGTATTTTTGTGAATTGTCTGCAAACCCAGTTCCAACCATAAGAAGTGATTGCGGTTTATTTCCGATAGGAGATCGAGGACTTCATTGGATAAACAATCAGGTCTTGTGCCGATGACGAGGCCCTCTATTTTGGGATTGCTTAGTGCATTTAAGTATTTTTCTCTGAGAATTTCTGCGGGGGCATATGTGTTTGTGTGATTTTGAAAATATGCGAGATATTTGGCTTTAGGCCATTTTTTTGAAAGAAGAGTTATTTGCTCTGATATTGTTGAGGCAAATTCACCTGAACCGGAATCTGAGCAGAAAGTGCATCCTCCATAGCCTTTGGTGCCGTCTCTGTTGGGACATGTAAACCCTCCGTCTATTGCCAGTTTTATTGTTTTTTCACCGAAATACTTCTTTAACCACAGGTCGGCAGGGTAAAACCGTTTTTCGCCAAACCATGAGGGTATTTTGTCATTAAAAATTTTGTTCATATAGGTCGAAATCCTTTAAATCATCATGTTTATATGCTATAATAATATATTATCAAATAGGCTTTTTAAAAACAAGCCGCAATCGGAGAAAATATGAACATGTGCAAAAAAATGCAGCCTTACAGGCAGGAGAGAAAGGACGAAGTAAAGACGCAGAACTTTATAGATGGAGGAGCAGAAGTAAGGGTAACTAAAAACAACCTGTTGCTTCATTCCTGTTGCGGACCGTGCAGTACTGCTTGCATAGAAAGGCTTAGAGATACATATAAAATAACGGTATTTTTTTATAATCCCAATATAACAGACAGGGAGGAATATGAAAAGCGTAAGGCCGCACAAATAAAGTTTATACAGATGTATAACAGGACTTTGCCTCAGGAAGACAAGATAGAATTCATAGAGGGAGAATATCTTACAGAGGAGTTTTACAATGTAGCTTTGGGGCTTGAGAATGAACCTGAGGGAGGGGCAAGATGCACGGAGTGTTTCAGGCTCAGGTTGGAAAGAACCGCCCAGGCAGCTTTAAGGACAGAAAACAATATCTTCGGAACTACTCTTACAGTGAGTCCCCACAAGAATTACAACCTTGTTTCTGCGATAGGATGTGAACTTGCAAATAAATATCATTTGGAATTTTTAGATATGGACTTCAAGAAAAAAGCAGGTTTTCAGAGAAGTATACAGATGTCAAAAGAATATGAACTTTACAGACAGAATTATTGCGGATGTGAGTTTTCAAAAATAAACAAATAGGAGGAACCAAAATGACAAAAATGTCAAATTTGATTTTACCGGAGAATTATGACCCACTTATAGATTTGATGGAAAGTCAGAGGGCAATTAAAAAAATAAAAGATTACTTTCAGCAGGAGCTTGCCTACGGTCTTAATTTGAGACGAGTATCGGCGCCTTTGTTTGTAGACCCAAAGACAGGCCTTAACGATAACCTTAACGGTTTTGAAAGAAGGGTTACCTTTACTCTAAAAGATATAGACGACCTGGAAGTGGAGATAGTTCAATCCCTTGCCAAGTGGAAGAGAATGGCTCTGGGCAAATACAATATAAAGCCGGGACACGGAATATACACCGACATGAATGCCATAAGAAGAGACGAAGATTTAGATAATCTTCATTCGGTATATGTAGACCAGTGGGATTGGGAAAAAGTCATTACAAGAGAACAGCGTACAGAGGAATATCTGAGGGAGACTGTAACAACTATATACAATGCAGTTAAGAATCTTGGCGATTATGTAAACAGATTATACAGAGATATTCAAACGGAAATTCCGAACGAGATATTTTTCGTCACTACGCAAGAGCTTGAGGACATGTATCCTGATATGACTCCAAAGCAGAGAGAAGATGCGATAACAAAAGAACACGGTGCAGTTTTTATCATGAAGATAGGGGGCAGGCTGGCATCCGGAGAAAAGCATGACGGACGGTCGCCGGACTATGACGATTGGGAACTGAACGGAGATATAATACTGTGGAATGAAGTTTTGGACAGAGCGTTTGAAATTTCCTCCATGGGTATAAGAGTAGACGCAGAAGCTATGGCAAGACAACTTAAGGCAGAGGGCTGCGAAGACAGAGCGGAAATGGATTTCCAGAAAGCCGTATTGGAAGACAGACTGCCGTACACCATAGGAGGCGGCATAGGACAGAGCAGACTTTGTATGTATTTTCTGAGAAAGGCGCATATAGGCGAGGTTCAGTGCTCGGTATGGCCTGAAGAAATGATAAAAATATGTGATGCCCACAACATACACCTGCTTTAAGGTATATTGATGATTTACGCTGATATTGCATTAGAAAACAAAAGTAAATATACAGATGTACTTTTTACCTATGCTTCAGATGAAATTCTGTCGCCGGGCGATTTGGTTCTGGTTCCTTTCGGCAAGAGTGATAAGGAAAAGAAAGGTATAGTTTGCAAGATAAGCCAATCTACCCAATGTGAGAAAGACAAGATAAAGGATGTAATCAATGTGGCTGAAAGAGGATTTCTTTCGGAGGAGATGGTTAAGACCGCATTATGGATGAAGCAAAGGTACGGAATAAAATATTATGACGCATTCAGGTGTTTTATTCCGCCGGGAAAAGCAGCCAAACCCGGTAAAGAAAAGGAACCTTACAAGTCGCTTGGAGGAATATGTGAAAGACCAAAGAAGCTGACCGACGAGCAGGAATATGCCGCAGGAGAAATAAAAAAGGCTCTTGAAATTGGAGAGCAGACTAATTTTCTTCTTCACGGAGTTACGGCCAGCGGAAAGACGGAAGTATACATGCAAGCTATAGAAAAGGCTGTTTCCATAGGAAAAACAGCCATAATGCTTGTACCTGAAATATCCTTGACCAAACAGATGATTGAGACCTTCGTCGGAAGATTCGGCAAAGAAATCATAGCAGTTTTACACAGTAAACTTACTCAAAGAGAAAGACACGACGAATGGAGAAGAATCAAAGAGAGTAAGGCTAAAATCGTAATAGGGGTCAGGATGGCTGTATTTGCGCCTCTAAAGGATATAGGACTCATAATTATGGATGAGGAACAGGAGGCTAGCTACAAGGCGGATATGTCTCCTAAATATGATACGGTGGATATTGCATTAAAACGGTTAAGGCAGTATAACGGAGTATTGATATTGGGCAGTGCCACGCCTTCTGTTGTTTCATATTACAGAGTAAGTCAGGGAATATACAGGCTGCTTACTCTAAAGCACAGATATAACAATACGCCTCTTCCGGAAGTGATAACAGCCGACATGCGGGAAGAACTGAAAGAAGGAAACACGACTGTTTTCAGCAGGGCGCTTTATGAGGGGATAAAAGAGGAACTTTTTAATAACAGACAAGTCATACTTTTGCAAAACAGGAGAGGATACTCCAATTTCGTTTCATGCAGAGAATGCGGTCATGTTATTAAGTGCCCGGAATGTGGAATTTCTTTGACTTATCACAAATCTCAGGAAAGTTTGATATGTCATTATTGCGGCAGAAGATTTCCTGTTCCTGCAAAATGTCCTGAGTGTCAAAGTTCATATATAAAACATTTCGGCATAGGAACTGAGCAGGTTATGGAAGCAGCACAAAAGTTCTTTCCATCTGCTTCTGTTGACAGACTTGATATAGATGCTATAAAAACAAGAAAAGATTTGGACAGAATATTGGAAAAGTTCGACTCAGGACAGACAGACATCCTTGTGGGTACTCAGCTTGTAGCCAAAGGACTTGACTTTGACAAAGTAGGTCTTGTGGGGATAATAGCTGCCGATGTGGGACTTAATATTCCCGATTACAGATCTGCCGAAAGAACTTTTCAGCTTGTGACACAGGCGGCCGGCAGGGCAGGCAGACGAGACAGCCGTGGCAAAGTAATTATTCAGACATATGAACCGGATAATTATGCATTAAAGAGTGCCATGCTGAATGATTACGAAACATTTTATGAAAAAGAAATAACTTTGAGAAAATTCATGGATTATCCACCTTTTACAGATATAATAAATGTGAACTTTACATCAGAAGATGAAAATATTGCATCTGAGGTTTCAAAAAGGTGTAAAAAATATATGGATAAACTTGAAGAAAGAGTTGAAATACTGGAACCGAAGATTTCCTTAAGCTTTAAGGGGAAAGACTCGATAAGACTTTATATAATGATAAAGTGCCCTAAATCATTAAGAAATAAATTTGTATTTTATCTTGAAGAATTCAACAAAATTTTAATAAACGAACGAATCAAATGCAGTATGGATATAGATGTTAATCCGTATAGTGCTTATTGACAGGAGGTAAAAGATGGCCTTAAGAAATATTGTAACGGAAGGCGATGAAATTTTAAGAAAAAAATGCCGTGAAGTAAGTGATGTAACAGACAGAATCAGAGAAACCATGGCAGATATGCTTGAAACTATGCGCCACCATATGGGAGTAGGAATAGCAGGTCCTCAGGTTGGAATCATGAGGAGAATTTTTGTTGCAGAGCCTGAACCGGGCAGAGTATATTATATGATAAACCCTGTTATAACTGAGAAAAGCGGAAGCCAGATTGCAGATGAGGGTTGTCTAAGTGTTCCGGGAATGATAGGCGAAGTAGAAAGACCTGATTATATCAAGATTGAAGCGTTGGATCTTGAAGGAAATAAACAGGTATATGAGTTCAGGGATTTTGATGCAAGAGTTATGTGCCACGAATATGACCATTTAGATGGAATATTATATGTTGATAAGGCTGAGAATATAAGAGACGCTTTTGAAGATGAATATGGGGAGGAAGAATAATAACATATGAAAACCGTATTCATGGGTACGCCGGATTTTGCGGCTGAGGTTCTCAGAAGATTGTACGACAGTGAAAATTCTGTTGAGCTTGTTATTACACAACCGGATAGGGCAAAAAACAGAGGAAAAAAGATACAGCCGACTCCGGTTAAGGCACTTGCCGAAGAACATCAGACACCGGTGTATCAACCGGAAAAGATAAGAAAAGATGAGCAAGTGATAGAAAAACTCAAGGATGTTTCGCCTGATGTTATTGTTGTAGCCGCATATGGACAGATATTGCCGGAAGAGATACTGGGTCTGCCTAAATATGGTTGTATAAATGTTCATGCATCTCTGCTGCCAAGGCTCAGAGGCGCATCGCCTATACAACATGCTATAATAAACGGAGACGAAAAGACAGGTGTTACTATCATGCAGATGGCTAAAGGACTTGATACAGGTGACATGCTGACAAAAGCTGAAATAGAAATAGGCAGTATGAACGGACAGCAGCTTCATGATGCACTTGCAAAAATAGGCGGAGATCTTTTAATAGAAACATTAAGACTTATAAATGATGGCAAGGTTGTACCGGAGCCTCAAGATGAAGCACTTGCTACTTATGCCGGAATGATTTCAAAGAAAGACGGAAAGATAGATTTCAATAAATCTCCTGACGAAATAGAAAGGCTGATAAGGGGCTTTGATCCATGGCCGGGAGCATTTTGCAGTCTTGACGGCGAAACTGTTAAAATATGGAGAGCAAATGCAATTGAAGAAACATCAGAAAATAAGCCGGGTACAGTTGTTTTTGCCGATGAAACAGGAATAGGTATTTGCTGCGGGGGCAAAATATTAAAAGTGACGGAAATTCAGGCGCCGGGAAAGAAAAGAATGAAAGTGTCCGATTATCTCAGAGGACATAAAATAACAAAAGGAAGCAGATTTGAGTAGGAGGTTTTTATGCCGTATTTTTATTATGGTGACTTTTTAAGTTTCAGATATATGCTGCTGATAGCTGCAATTCTGTTTGCAGCTCTTGCTCAGGCAAGAGTAACTTCTAACTTCAATAAATATTCAGCATTGAGAAATCACAGAGGAATTACAGGGGTTGAAGCAGCAAGGATGATGCTTGATTCCAACGGACTTGTAAATGTAAGGATAGAGCGTATAAGAGGAAAACTTACAGATCATTATGACCCAAGAAACAGGGTTTTAAGGCTTTCGGACAGTGTTTACGGTGAAAGTTCTGTTTCGGCAGTGAGTGTAGCATGTCATGAAGCAGGTCATGCATTGCAGCATGCCAATAATTATGTGCCGCTTAAGGTCAGAAACGGAATTGTGCCTATCGTGAACTTTTCTTCGAGGTTTGCGTGGATTTTAATCTTTTTAGGCATTATAACATCGGCAGCGGGAAATTACATTTCAGACATAGCCTTTAATATAGGCATTCTTATGTTTGTTGCAGTTATAGTATTTCACCTGATTACACTGCCGGTTGAGTTTAATGCCAGCAGCCGTGCTATGGAGCAGATGGAGTTAGTCGGTATTATAAGCGGCAACGAAAAGAAACCGGCTCGAAAAGTTTTGTCCGCAGCTGCAATGACATATGTTGCTTCACTTACGATAGCTATAGCTCAGCTTATAAGGCTGCTTGCCATAAGGGATAGAGACTGATGGATTTATCAAGAAAAACGGCATTTGATGTTCTTTTGAATATGGAAAAAGAAAATTCATATTCAAATTTAACCTTAAATCGCTTCATAGAGCAAAACAAACCTGAAAATAAGGCATTTGTCAGAGAACTTGTATACGGAGTATTGGAAAACAAGATTCTGATAGACTATTATTTAGATTCTTTGATAAAATCGGGAATAAAAAAAGTCGGCAAAAAAGAAGCAACTCTTCTTAGGATGGGACTTTATCAAATTATTTTTATGGATAGTGTTCCGGAATATGCAGCCGTAAATGAAACCGTCAATATGGCAAAAAAGCTGTGCAGAGGCCGTGAGGGTTTTATAAATGGTGTATTGAGGGGATATATGAAAAAAGAAATCCCGCTTCCGAAAGACCGAAAAAATTTTCTTTCTGTAAAGTATTCATTTCCATGTTGGATAATAGACTTATGGTCAGAGCAATACGGAGAGGATATGTGTGAAAAACTTCTTGGGGCTTCCAACAAAAGACCACAGTTATCCGTAAGAGTAAATATGATGAAGATTACTCCGGATGCACTGACAGAGATTCTTGAAGAGAAAGGATTTGTTGTTTCAAAGGGAAGATTTTCAAAGAGAATACTGCATGTCAAAGGAACGGGATTGTTAGACTTAAAAGAATATGAAGAGGGGCTTTTTTCAGTTCAGGATGAAGCATCTGCCCTTGCAGCAGATATGTTAGGAGCTGAAGAAGGGGATTCTGTCATAGATGTGTGCGCTGCTCCCGGAGGAAAAACTGCTGCAATAGGCGAGATGATGAACAATAGGGGCACGATAAAATCATTTGACATTTATGAACATAAACTGCCTTTGATAGAAGAACAGGCAGAAAGACTAGGAATAAAAATAATAACAACCGGTATTTTGGATGGCAGCATCGGAAGCTTTAAGCTCAAAGAAACAGCAAATAAAGTTTTGGCTGATGTGCCTTGCAGCGGTCTTGGTGTAATAAGGCGTAAGCCGGAGATAAAATATAAAGAACCGCAAGATTTGAGAAACTTATATAGAATTCAGGCAGAGATACTTGAAAAGTCGTCGGAATATGTAAAGACCGGGGGAACGCTTGTTTACAGCACATGTACCGTAAACAGCGATGAAAACAGTAAGCAGATACTGAATTTTATTAAAAAACATGATGATTTTGAAATATTAGATGAAAAGCAATTTTTGCCTATTGAAGATATAGACGGATTTTATATATGCAAGATGATAAAAAGGGGTGAGGTTAAGTAGATTATGGAAGTTGGATTCAGATCCGATAAAGGACGGAAACGAAGCAATAATGAAGATGCTTGTTTTGTTTTACTGCCGGAAAAGGTATATATGGTAGCAGACGGCGTAGGTGGAGGAAATGCAGGGGAAATTGCGAGCCGGACTGCAGTCAATGAAATTGTAAATTACATAAAGCAAAATCCTATAAAAAAGGCAGCAAACAAATATGCGATAGTCAATTACCTGCAAGATTGTATTGATAAAACCAATGAAACAATTTTTGAAAATGCGGGGAAATATGAAGAAAACAAGGGAATGGCCACTACTGCGGCAATAGTACATATAAGAGACGGCGTAGCCTATATAGCTAATGTGGGCGACAGCAGGGTTTATCTTTTCAGAGACGGAAAGCTGAAACAGCTTACTGAAGACCATACTTATGTGAATACCCTTTTAAATGCCGGGATAATATCTCCCGAGCAGGCTGCACATGACAGCAGGAAAAATGTTATAACAAAGGCGCTTGGAGCGGAAGAAACCGTCGAACCCGATTTTTTCCAGGTAGATATAATAAAAGATGATATATTTTTACTTTGCACGGACGGTCTTTATGATGAGTTAAATGACAGTGCTATAGTAGATATTTTACAGAATAATTCGTCGATGTCCGATATTTGTGCCGACATGATAGAAAAGGCCAATGCAAGCGGCGGACATGACAACATTACTACAATAAGTTTAAAGGTTACGGAGGAAGATTTTTATGAGTAGTAAATTATTATTGGGAAGATATGAAATAGTGGAAAAAATTGGGGAAGGCGGTATGGCGATAGTTTATAAGGCAAAGGATCGCCTTTTGAACAGATATGTTGCCATAAAGATACTCAGACCTGAGTTTACTAAAGACAATCAGTTCATAGAAAACTTCCGTAAGGAGTCTCAGGCAGCAGCCGGACTGTCACATCCAAATATTGTAAATGTATATGATGTGGGAAAAGAAGGAAACATCAATTTTATAGTTATGGAATTGATTGACGGAAAGCCGTTAAGCCAGATAATAGAGGAAAATGGAAAGATAGATTATAAAGATGCAATCAATATTACAAGACAGGTTGCATCTGCCTTAAGTCTTGCACACAAAAATCAGATAATACATAGAGATGTTAAGCCTCATAACATTTTGATAACTTCTTCCGGTACAGCTAAGCTGGCGGATTTCGGAATAGCAAGGGCAGTTAGTAAGGCAAGTATAGAAGAAGGCAATGATAAGATAATGGGTTCAGTTCATTATTTTTCACCTGAACAGGCAAGGGGCGCATATGTAGATGAGAGATCCGATATATACTCATTGGGAATAGTGCTTTATGAAATGCTTACAGGTAAAGTTCCTTTTGACGGAGACAACCCGATTTCCATAGCTCTTATGCATATAAACGATCCTATACCTACTGTAAAGGGTATACCGCCGCAGCTTGAAAAAGTTATAGAAAAAGCTACCGACAAGTATCAAAGCAACAGGTACAAATCAGCTGATGAGCTTATAGAAGATCTTGATAATATTGAATTTATAACTAAAGTAATGGGAGGAGCCGTTATTGATGACAGGGATGAAGAACCGCATCAAACCGGAAAAAGCTCAGCTCATGCCAATAAAAAGGATGATGACCTCGGTAAGCTGGTGGAAAATAGCAAGAAACCTGTAAATAAGAAAAAGATAGCTATAATATCGGCGATTGCAGTAGTAGTTTTGGCAGCTGTCATAATCGGTATAGGAGCCGTAAGCGGTTGGTTCGGCAGTGATGAGGATATAAAAGTGCCTGATTTTAAAGGCATGACTTTGGAAGAAGCCCAAGAAGAAGCGGAAAAACTGGGTCTTAAGATAGAAGAGGGCGAAAAAGTATACAGTCCTGACCAGGAAGAGGGTCTTATTACATCACAAAGTCCAAGCAAGGGCTCAAAGGTAGCCAAGGATACGGTTATCAAGGTCAATATCAGCAAGGGCAAGAAAAACGGAGTCGTTCCTAATATTGTAGATATGGACTACAAGGAAGCTAAGAAATATCTTGAAGAGTTTGGTTTTGAACTTGGTATGATTAAGACTGTAACAAGCACAAAGCCGGTAGATACCGTTGTATATCAATCTGTGGCAGCAGGAACGAGTGCAGATGTAGGCACAGTTATAGATGTTGAAGTAAGCGACGGAAAGGGAAAAGAATTAAAAACCGTCCCTATGCTTGTAGGTCTTGACATAGACGCAGCTAAATCGACTATAGAAGCCTGCGGATTTAAAGTGGGAAATATTTCTTATGAGGAAAGCAGCGAAGCTAAGAATATAGTTATAAGACAGCAGTACAAGAAAGATGAGGAACTTGAAGAAGGAAGCACTATAGATATAGTGATAAGCAAAGGATCTTCTTCATCAACGGACGAGCCGCAAACACCGACCGAGCCGCCTCAGGGTCAAGGCGAGAATTAAATATGAAAGGCTTGATAATTAAAGGCATAGGCGGATTTTATTATGTCAAAACCGATAACGGCATAATAGAGGCAAAGGGCCGGGGTATCTTTAAAAAGGACGGTATAACGCTGAGGACAGGCGATGTGGTAGACATCGAACTTATGACCGAAGATGATTCAAAAGGCGTTATAAATAAAATTTATCCGAGGAAGAATTGTTTCATAAGACCGCCTATAGCTAATGTGGATTTGCTTGTAATTGTCTTTGCGGCAAAAAATCCAAGACCAAACTTTCCTGTCATAGATAAGTTCCTAATAAATGCGCAGATAAACAAAATTGAGCCTGTAATTTGTATAAACAAAAAAGATCTTGTCTCAGATGATGAATTTAGAGAAATATCGGATATATATAATTCTGTATATAATGTGATAGGTGTAAGTACAAAGACAGGCGAGGGGATGGATGAGCTTTTGTCCGTAATAAAAGGGCAAAAAACCGCATTGGCAGGTCCTTCGGGAGTAGGCAAGTCGTCAATTATAAATTATCTTCATCCGGAAGCTAATATGGAAACCGGCGAAGTAAGCAAAAAAACCATGAGAGGTAAACATACGACAAGACATGTTGAAATATTTGAACTAAAGGGTGAAAGTATGCTGTTTGACACTCCGGGGTTTACCTCTTTTGAACTTCCTGACATGGACGAGGGAAGTATTAAAGAATATTATCCAGAATTCAGAGAGTTTGACAGTCTTTGCAAATATGACAACTGCAATCATATAAGCGAACCTGATTGTAAGGTTGTCAAGGCTGTTTCAGAGGGAAGAATAAATAAACTCAGATATGAAGCATATGTTTCAAATTATAACGAGATGAAAAAACGGAAAAAGTATTGATATATTTATAAGGAGATAAGAATGTTTAAACTGGCGCCGTCAATTTTATCAGCAGACTTTTCGGAACTGGCAAGGCAGGTTTCACTTATAGAAAAAGGTGGGGCGGATTTGATTCATGTTGATGTTATGGATGGACATTTTGTACCAAATATCAGTTTTGGTGCGGGAGTTATGAAATCCATAAAGAAAAGCAATCTTAATTTTGATGTTCATCTTATGATAGAAAATCCGGATGATTACATAGAAGATTTCGTGACGGAGAAAACGGAGTATATAACTGTTCATCAGGAAGCATGCAGACATCTTCACAGAACCGTACACCACATAAAGAGTTTAGGTATAAAAGCAGGGGTTTCATTGAATCCCGCAACTCCTGTGGAGAATATAAAAGATATGCTTCCGGACTTAGACATGGTTCTTATAATGTCTGTAAATCCCGGTTTCGGTGGTCAGAAGTTTATAGAATTCAGTATTGATAAAATCAAGAGACTTGCAGCATTGAGAAAAGAAACGAACGGAAGTTTTATGATAGAAGTAGACGGAGGTGTGAATCTTGATAATGCCATGTCCCTTGTGAATGCAGGTGCAGATATACTGGTTGCCGGCTCAGCGGTATTCGGTGCAGATGATATAATTGAAAGAACAAGGCAATTTAAGATGCTTTGATAGAATTGTTTTAGTATAATTCATATTAATAAAACATGAAAACAACTCTAAATTTAATTATTTAGAGTTGTTTTTTGTATAAGCGAAAACCACCGGCTTAGCCGGTGGTTTATTATAACAGAATTGTTTTTTATATTGACTTTCTTAGTCTTCAGGTTTTGGCTTGTTATTATTTTCGCCCGGTTTTCCTTGATTGTTTCCCTGATTATCTCCGGAATCATCGTCCTGATCCTCGTCATCTTTTGGAGGAGGGGCTATAGGATCCATGATGGTAACATCTTTACCGGGTTCAACAGGATAACTGTTTGGATCGGGGTTATGAGCATTGCAATAATAGTGCGGAAGCTCATTTTTTATATCTCCGACCTTGCCGTTTGGAATATATGGTCTCATTACACCACTTCTGCTGCTAACATCGGTACATGAAGGAGTGGCAAGATATCCTGTCTGATTACATATGTTTACAGTCTTATGAACATTATCCGATGCGGTAGGCTGGGTACCTGATGTAAAGTATTCTGTTCTTACATCGCTTCCGCTTGCGTCAGTTGCAAGAAGTCCACTTTTTGTATCTATGGCTGCGCTGACAACATTGCCCGGTCTTGCCGAATATTGACCGCCTCTTGCACCGTCTATTTGACTTACTATTTTTCCCCACAGGCGGGCAGCTGAGTTGGAGTAGGAAGAAAGCGACATATTTACATCGTTTCCTATCCAAAGAGCGGCACTGTAAGTAGGAGTAAATCCACAGAACCATATATCGTAACGGTCGTCTGTAGTTCCTGTTTTTCCGCCGACTTGTATTCCGGATATTGCAGCAGGACTTCCTATTCCTTGAGATACTACGCTCAGCAGAACATCACGCATTATCCATGCTACACCCGGGTCGAGAACTTTTGTTTCTTCAGTTTTAGGCTCAAGAAGCAAATCGCCGGTTCTTGTGGTGACTTTTGTATATGAAGAGTAACTTTTGTGTACACCGTTATTTACAAAAGTAGTATAAGCACTGGCCATTTCAAGGGTAGAAGCACCTTTTGCCATACCTCCCATACCAAGTGCGGACAGGTTTAAATCGTTTGCAGAACCTTCTCTTTGCAGAGTGCTTATACCGAATTTTTCAACGATATCAGCTGAATAGTCAGCTCCGACTTGTGAAAGTATCTTCACTGCGCATACATTGACAGACTGCTGAAGAGCCGTTCTGAAAGTGTAAAGACCGTGATATCCGGAGTATGAGTTTTTAGGCCATACTCTGCCATTTATGGTTGTCGGCTCGTCATCCACTATGGATGCTGTTGTAAGGTAATTTCCCCAAAGGTGTGCGCCTTGTGCATCAAAGCCGTTGTCGGTAAAGCTGAATCTATTTCCTGCTGCCTGAAGCTCGAAACTCTTTTGGAGAGCAGCGGCATATACCGATATAGGCTTTAGCGATGAACCCGGCTGTCTCGGAGAAGTTGCACGGTTAAAGAGCTTTCTTCCTTGAGTATTTCGTCCGCCGGTCATGGCTTTTATCTGACCCGTTGAATTATCTATGATTGTCATAGCAGACTGAGGCTGTATGACCTTTTGATTGAGTGTGAATTCGGTAGTAACCATCCGGCCGTCTGATTCTGTAAAGAAATTAGGATAATCTTTAAAGAATTCGGCAGAGACTATTAGATTGTCCTCAGCGTCTCTTGACTTGTAACCTTGAGGGATATTGATATATCCGCCGTTGATTACATAGAGGGTTCCGTCTTCAATTACATACATCTTTTTGAATTCAACGCTGTAATCTGCTTTCCCTTGCACAGTTGTATTGTATATATTGAGGCGTTTTCCCGTATATACGGTCATAGAGCCGTCATCATTCATTTTATATTCATCTGAGGTCAAGGCAAAACTTCCGTCACCGTTTATATATGATGAATAAGGGTAGAGAATAGGATTACCGTGGTCGTCAAGTATATTTCCGTTTTTGTCTTTGGCATAACCGGATGATTTAGGGAAGTTTGCAGGGTTTGCAAATTCTTTTTCTATTACTGATTGTGCCTGAGAATCCATTGTGGTATAAATTTGAATTCCGCCATTATATACAAGGTCGGTAGCCTGTTCCTCTGAATAACCGTTTTCTTGTAAATCGCTTATGACATCTTCGATTACATAGTCTGCAAAGTAGTTGGACACAGTATTCAATGCATCCAGATTTGGATTTACTATATCTTTAATTTCAACAGTCTTGGCTTCTTCATATTGTTCGTCTGAAATATAGCCTTGTTCATGCATAAGCATGAGACATGTTGCCATTCTGTTCTTTGCAGTATCGTTCCACAGATAAGCATATTCGCCGTTCTTAGTTATAAGATTAGGAGTATCCTCGGTTATTTCTGATGCTGATACCGTTACAACAAGAGCGTATTCGGAAGGCATTTGAGGAATAGCTGCCAATGCTGCGGCTTCGGCTATAGTCAGTTCACTGACATCTTTTGAAAAATATGCCTGAGAAGCAGTCTGTATACCGTTACCGCATCCAAAGTAAATTGTGTTGAGGTAAGCTTCAAGTATTTGATCCTTGTTCAGTTTGCTTTCAAGAATTACCGAATAATATGCTTCTTTGATTTTTCTGTTGATGGATCTTTTGTACATCTCATCGCCCAGATACAGGTTTCTTGCAAGCTGTTGGGTTATGGTACTGGTTCCGCCTATTTGGCCTCCCCCAAACAGAGATTCTTTAATTGCCCCGAATATTCTTATTATATTGAAACCGTTGTGGGTTCTGAATGTTTTATCTTCTAAGGCTATAAAAGCATTCTGAACATGTTCGGGAATCTCATTTATTTCAACTATAGTCCTGTTTTGTTCACCATAAGCCGTATCTATTATATTTTCGCTGTCATCGTAGAGAACGGAACTTTGAGACAACATGCTGTAGATATTATCGGTTTCTATTTTCGGAGCTTTTATTATTACTGCTGCGACATATATTATACCGATAAGTATGATTGCAATAAAAACACAGAGAAGTATTTTTAATACTTTCTTTTTGTCTAATTTCTTAGCTGTAGCTTCTCCGGAAGTGGATACAGCGGCAGCTGAGGAGCTTTTTTCACTGCGTTTTTTGCGAGATTTGGTAGAAACCTTGCCGGTGAGTCCGGATTTGGATTTCTTATTTTTGACTCTTGATCTATGAATAGTTTCATCATTTTCAGTATGATTGGAATCCATTTTGTCTTTGTAATTACTCAAAATTTCACCTACTTTCTGCCATAATCTTCTTTATTATAACACATAATTTTGTCCAAGTTAAGTAAAATCAACAATATGGACTAAATTTCATTCTACGGTTGAACAATTCCATAAAATGGAATATAATGTAAAAAGATAGACGGCCTTGACAGAAAGGACTCCCAATGATAAGGAGAAAGCTTTTCTTTGTGGCAATTATTGTCGTGCTTATCACTCTTTATGCTGATATGGCAGGATTTTCGCCTGAAAACCCTCTTTTAGCCCACATTGAAAAAGAAGATGAAATTTATGAAGGAATTGTAAAAGATATCGAAAAAGAGAAAGAAGGATACAAATTTACAGTGGCACTTGAGGGAGCAGTTAAATACGAGTCACCGCTGATATTGATTTCATATTATAAAGAACTTGCAAAACCATATTCACTGTATAAAAAGAAAATAAGATTTGCAGCGTATTTGGATGAACCGGTCAAAAGGCGCAATCCCGGATGTTTTGATTACGGAAAATATCTTAGAAGTAAGGGAATATATGCTGTAGCAACGGTGAAAAATTTTGAGATAATTGAAGATGATGAGAGTCGTTTGCTGAAACTGGAGCGTAAACTAATAGAGAAAAAATATTTGTTTACACAGCATATATCCGGCGAGGTCAGAGGACTTACAGCAGGAATACTTTTTGGAGACACTTCCTATTTAGAAGAAGAAACTTATGAAAATTTTAAAATTAACGGTACTGCTCATGTGCTTGCAGTCAGCGGTCTGCATATAAGTATTCTTTATAATCTAATAAAAAGAATATCAGGCAAACGCCTTACACGGTTTAGGCTTTTGTTTCTGTGTGCAACACTTATGACAGCAGGTATTCTTGCTTCGTGGACTCCCTCGGTAATAAGGGCGTCAGGGATGATTCTTCTTAAGTCAGCGGCAGAATATTATGATAGGAAGTATGATTTTTTAAGTGCAATGAGTGCAGTTATGATAGTTCTTATTATTAAGGAACCATTGACTGTGCTTAATACGGGTTTTCAGATGTCTTTTCTTGCGGCTGCGTCAATAGCATTTTTTTTACCACATATAAGTTCTAAGATTCCGGAAAGTGTAGCTGTAATGTTTGCTGTAAATGCAGGACTTATTCCATATCAGATATTTGTTTTCAACTCATTCTCCTTGACTTCTTTTGCTGCCAACATTCCTGTCGTATATATTGTAGGAATACTTATGCCTTTTGCTGTTGTATATTTTATCTTATTTTGTCTTGGTATTGAAATAGAAGCTATAGAATATATATTAAAATCCTTAGTTGTTTTTACTGAGAAAATCAATGAAATTTCTGCTATGAACGGCAAAGGTGCAATAGATGTTATAAGTCCGCCTGTAGCAGTTGTTGTACTATTTTATATGGCAATCTTTTTTGCTGCCTCTGAGACCTTTGAAATATTAAGGCTTAGAAGAGAGTGGAAGAAGATAATTTTGTCGACAGCTGTATTTGCCGCTGTTGCTGTCATTGCAGGAGGTCTTTGTGGGGAACCTATTTCACAAGATGAAGTGGTATTTGTAGATGTGGGACAAGGCGACTGCATACATATAAGAGACAAAGAGACAGATGTTTTAATAGATGGAGGAGGCAGTGTAAATTACAAAGTAGGAAACAATATACTTAAGCCGTATTTGCTTAAGAACGGTTGCAGAAAGGTGGATATGGCCATAGCTACCCATCTTCATACTGACCATTATAAAGGGATACAGGAGCTGAATGAGGCGGGAATGATAGATAAAGTTGTGACAAAAGCAACTGCCGGAACAAATTTCAGGGTGAGCGAGGATGTATACATAGAAACATTATGGCCGATTGAGATATCAAATGAGCAGGATGAAAATGAAAATTGTTCTGTATTTATGGTTAATTACGAGGGTTACAGGATTCTTATAACAGGAGACCTTGATATAAAAGGCGAAAAAGATATGATTGAATTTTATGAGGGAACAGACAGGCTAAAAGCAGATATATTGAAAATCGGTCATCATGGGAGTAAAGACAGCACATGTGACGAGTTCCTTGAAGCAGTGTCTCCAAAGGTTTGTGTTATACAAGTCGGCAAAAATAATTACGGACATCCGGCTCCGAAAATTATTGAAAACTGTCATAAAAATTGTATAATATTACTTAGAAACGATATACATGGAGCAATAGGCTTTTCTTTCGGAGAAACTGTTGAATACCATGTTATGACAGAAGAAAAGGTTGGGTATGGCATATAAGAACACCTCGGCGGAGCATGCTTTTCAGACTTTTCATAAAGATCTGAGCAAAAAAAATTTTGAAAATATTATTTTCATGTATGGTGAAGAAGAATATCTTACAGAATGGGCTTGTAATTCACTGACTGATAAATTTGTGGATAGTTCTATGCGCAGCATGGATTTTGTGAAAATAAGCGATGGGGAGGGAACAGAGTCCTTATTGGCGGCTTGTGATACTTTTTCTGTTTTTTCAGAGAAAAGGATTATATGGGCTTATGATTTTCCGCCGCTTTCCAAAAAAAATGCTAAAGGATTTACGGAAAGGGATATTGAAAATCTCATTGAATATATGAAGAATCCCAATCCGTCAACTATTCTTGTTCTTTCATGTGTGAAGCCAAGTGACAGCAGTGTACTGGTAAAATATTTAAAAAAAGAACACCAAGTATATGCATTTGACAGGCTCGACAGAAAACAGCTTTCGGCCTTTGCCGAGAAGCGATTTAAAGCGGCAGGCAGGCAGATAAGCAGAGCTACTCTCAAATATCTTATAGATGAAACAGGATATTTTAACAGAGAAAGTGAATATAGAATATTTAACCTCGAAAATGATATAAAAAAGATATTGGCATATAGCGACGGCGATTTTATATCTGAGGAGGATATAGACGCTACGCTGAAAGGGGATCTTGACAGATTTGCATTTGATTTTTTAGATGCAGTAACTTCCGGTCATAAAGATGTCGCTTTGAGGTTATTTAACAATATTGTAGGTACCGGCGGAGATGTTTATTCCGTTTTGGGACTTTTGATAAGTCAGTTTGAACTTATGACGGAGGCCAAGGAACTGTATCAGGACGGTGCGGACAGGCAGGAAATACCGGGAATTCTCAAGGTAAATCCTTATAGGGTTAAAAAAGCCATGGCTTTTGGTGACAAATTTACGCTGAATAAATTGAAAGATATTTTGATTCAGCTTTATCAGGCAGACAGAAACATAAAAACAGGAGCTATGGATCAGAACTTAATAATTGAGTTGATTATCGGAAGGATGTAAATTATGACAAAACAGGTTAGGGCAGACGGAATCTTAATATTGGTAACGCTTTGTTGGGGTGTTTCGTATCTATTGATGGATATCAGCCTTGTGGAATTGGATCCGTTCACATTGAATGCTTTTAGATTTTTGGGCGCTTTTGCAATAGCGGCGCTGATTTCTTTTAAAAAGATTAAAACGGTGAACAAAACGACACTGAAGTACAGTCTCCTTGTTGGATTTGCGTTGGTATTTGTATACATAGGAGCTACTTTCGGTGTAAAATACACTTCTCTTTCAAATTCGGGATTTCTATGTGCTCTGACAGTTATTTTTACTCCTATATTGGGATGGCTTTTCTTCAGAAAGTCTCCCGGCAAAAAGCTTACATTCGTTGTAATCTTATGTTTTGTAGGAATTGCACTTTTGACTTTGGGAGATGATTTTTCAATAAACATGAACCATCTGAAAGGTGATTTGCTCTGCCTTATGTGTGCGGTAGCGTATGCGGTGGATCTTTTGCTTACAGAAAAGGCTGTAAGCCATGAGGAAGTAGATGCATACAATTTAGGGGTGTTTCAGCTTGGTGTAACAGGAACTTTAAATTTAATAATGGCATTTATTGTAGAAACGCCTCAGCTTCCGGAAACAGGGCAAGTATGGGGTGCCGTAATATTTCTTTCGGTGTTCTGTACAGGAGTTGCATTTGTACTTCAACCGGTGGCTCAGCAGTATACTACTGCTTCCCATGTAGGTGTTATATTTACCCTTGAGCCTGTATTTGCAGCTATAGTGGCATACTTCTTTGCAGGAGAGGTATTGTCTGCAAAGGCATATATCGGAGCAGTTCTTATGCTTGCAAGTATACTTATAATGGAAATAGATTTTAAATCATTTGGAAGAAAGAAAAACATCAAGGAGGTATGATAGTGGAAAGACTTTTTATAAAGTCACGGGATTTTACACAAAAAACCGTAGATGAACTTTACAAAGATTTTGAACGAAGAATAGCTGCAAGTCCTCCGGGTCAATGCCCTGTAGACCTTACAGCCTCATTTTTGCGTATGTGCCATTCTCAAAGTTGCGGCAAATGTACTCCGTGCCGAGTAGGACTGGGCCAGCTTCAGCTTATTATAGATAAAATTCTTGATATGAATGAAGAAACTTCAATGGAGGATTTGGAGATTTTGCAGAGCACGGCAGAGGCTGTAAGCGTGTCGGCGGATTGTGCTATAGGTACGGAAGCGGCTAAAATGGTACTCAGAGGTATCAAGGGATACAGAGAAGATTTTGAATCCCATATCAAAAATAATACATGCAGTGAAAATGTAAGAAATTATGCACAGCCTGTTCCTTGTGTTGCAATGTGTCCGGCAGGTGTGGATGTACCGGGATATATAACTTTGCTCAAAGCAGGCAGATATGACGATGCTGTAAGATTGATAAGAAAGGATAATCCGTTCCCTACAGTATGCGCATTTATATGCGAACATCCTTGCGAAGCAAGGTGCAGGAGAACTCTTGTAGACTCTCCTGTAAATATAAGGGGACTTAAACGATTTGCAGTAGATAACTGCAAGGATGTTCCCGTACCTAAAAGAATGGACGATACCGGAAAGAAGATTGCAGTTATAGGTGGAGGTCCGTCAGGATTATCTGCGGCATTTTTCCTTTCTATAATGGGACATAAAGTTACGGTGTTTGAAAAAAGAGCGCAGCTTGGCGGAATGTTAAGATACGGAATACCTAATTACAGACTTCCGAGAGAAAGACTGCAATGGGATATTGACAGTATATTATCGGCAGGCGTTGAATGTAAGCTGGACTATGATGTTTCAACTCCGCAGGCAATATCGGAGATAAGAGAAAATTACGATGCAACATATATCTCAATAGGCTCTCATAATGCCAAGAGCATAGGAATACCGGGAGAATATGCAAAAGGTGTAATTCCTGCTGTTGAAATGTTAAGAGGCATAGGCGATGATGCAATGCCTGACTTTAAAAATAAGACTGTAGTGGTAATAGGCGGAGGCAATGTGGCTATGGATGTGGCAAGAACAGCCAAGAGACTTGGAGCTACAGATGTAAGTATCGTATATAGACGCCGCAGAGATGATATGACCGCTTTGCCTGAAGAAATAGGAGCAGCCGTTGCCGAAGGATGCAGTTTGTTGCAGCTTAAGTCTCCTGCAAGAATACAGACAGATAAAAAGGGCAGAGTAAAGGCACTTTGGGTAAAACCGCAGATTGCAGGGCAGGCTGACAAGTCAGGAAGACCTAAGCCAATGGATTCTTCGGAAAAAGAAGAGAAGATACCTTGTGATATTATAATTTCCGCAATCGGTCAGGCTACCGACATAGGATTCTTTGAGGAATACGGAATCCCTGTATTCAGGGGAAATATCCGTGCCGAAAAAAGCAGTATAGTAGATATGGTAAGCGGAACATATGCAGGAGGGGACTGTGTTACAGGACCGTCAAGTGTAATAAATGCGGTGGCAGCAGGTAAAGTTGCGGCTGCCAATATAGACTCCTATCTGGGATTCAATCACGAGATAGAGGTAGATGTAGATATTCCTTTGCCTGAACTTTTAGATTTGACTCCATGCGGCAGAGTCGAGATGAAAGAAAGATATGATAAGCAAAGAGAAAGTGATTTTGATGAAGTGGAATACGGTATGACATTTGAAGAAGCAATGCAGGAAGCTTCAAGATGTTTGAGATGCGATTATCATGGATTCGGAGCATTCAGAGGAGGTAGGAATACAAAATGGTAACATTGACTATAAACGGACAGCAAATTAGCGTTCCTGAGGGCACTACCATTATGGAAGCTGCCAAAAAAGTAGGCATACATATTCCTCATCTGTGCTTTCTTAAGGATATAAACGAAATCGCAGCATGCCGCATATGTTTGGTTGAACTCATAGGAGCTGAGAAATTGGTGACTGCATGTGATACAGAGTGCCGAGACGGCATGGAAATCTCCACTAATAGTCCAAGAGTCAGAAAAATAAGAAAACTCAATGTAGAACTTTTATTATCCGATCATTGTTCAGATTGTACCAGTTGTGTAAGAAGCGGTAATTGTACTTTACAGACTATTGCCAATGATATAGGAATAATAAAAAGTCCTTTTCGTCACAATACTGCTGAAAAAAGCAGATGGAGCAATAAATTCCCGCTTATAAGGGATGCGTCTAAGTGTATAAAATGTATGAGATGTATTCAGGTATGCGAGAAAGTACAAGGAATCGGTGTATGGGATTTACACGGAACAGGATACAGGACAACAGTAGGAGTAAAAGACAATCTTCCGTTTGAAGATTCGGGCTGTTCATTGTGTGGACAGTGTATTACCCATTGTCCTGTAGGAGCATTGAGGGAAAGAGATGACAGAGATTTGCTCAATGATGCCCTTGGTGATCCGGAAAAGGTGGTAATTGCTCAGATAGCGCCGGCCGTAAGAACTGCATGGGGAGAGCAGGTCGGGCTTTCGGATGATGAAAGTACCACCGGGAAATTAGTGTGCGCTTTGAAGAAAATAGGTGTTGATTATGTTTTCGATACCAATTATTCCGCAGACCTTACCATTATGGAAGAGGGAAGCGAATTCCTTGAAAGGCTCAGCCATAGAGAAGATTATTCATGGCCTATGTTCACTTCCTGCTGTCCGGGGTGGGTAAGGTTTGTAAAGACTAAGTATCCGGATATGGTTGACAATTTATCGACTGCCAAGTCACCTCAGCAGATGTTTGGAGCAATTGCAAAAACATATGTTGCCCACAGACTTGGAATTGATCCCGACAAAGTATTTTCTCTTTCTGTTATGCCTTGCATAGCTAAAAAATATGAAAGAACAGTTCCTCAGGTAAATTATAAAGAAGACGGTTATGATGTTGATTTGGTGCTTACCACAAGGGAACTGGACAGGTTTATCAGAAGTGACAATATAAAACCTGAAGATTTGACAGATATGCCGTTTGATGATATATTCGGGGAGGGTTCCGGAGCAGCTGTAATTTTCGGAGTTACCGGAGGCGTTATGGAGGCTGCCTTGAGAAGTGCCTACTTCCTTGCAACCGGCGAAAACCCAAAAGCCGATGCATTTAAAGATGTAAGAGGAGTAAAGGGTTGGAAAGAGGAGACATTTGATATAAAAGGAACTAAGCTCAAAGTAGCAGTTGTCAGCGGTCTTGCCAATACCAAAGAGTTGATAGAGGCGGTAAGAAAAGGTGAGGTCAGCTATGATTTTGTGGAAATCATGGCGTGTCCGGGCGGATGTGTAGGCGGCGGAGGCCAACCTTTTGTTGATGGACTGGAATTGGCTGAAGGGCGAGGAGAACAGCTTTATGAATTGGATAGAGAAAACAATATAAGATTTTCTCACGAAAATCCAGCCGTTCAGTTGACATATGAAGAGTATTTGGGAAGTCCTCTGTCTGATAAGGCTCACAAACTTTTACATACGGATTTAAAGAGCTGGGATCTTAAGATGATGGAAGAAGATAAATAAAAACCTCATATATAATAAGAAGAAAATAAAGCAGGCTGTCCTTGTGATGACAAATTTTCAGTCAATTAGGGCAGCCTGTTGTTTTCTTTATATTAACAGCTTTGTATAAGCTCTTTGGCACTTTGAAGAGTAGTCTTTGTTATAACTGTTCCGCCTAAGAGTCTTGCAATTTCTTCAACTTTCTTATCCTCTGTAAGCGGCTCTACAGATGTGTATGTGCTTGTCTCATCGGACTCCTTGTAAATTCTGTAGTTATAATCTCCTGCGGCAGCTATCTGAGGCAAGTGGGTTATGCATATTACTTGATGAGAAGAAGCAATTTCCTTTAGCTTGCGTCCTACTATGCTGGCGGTTATGCCGCTGATACCGTTATCTATCTCATCAAATATCAGCGTAGGTATATTGTCATATGAACTGATTATATTCTTGAATGCAAGCATAATTCGTGACATTTCACCGCCTGAAACTATTTTATAGAGTGGCTTTAGAGGTTCGCCTTTGTTGGTTGTTATAAGGATTTCGACTTTATCCATTCCCGTTATGTCAGGTTCACTTAAAGGCTCTATAGAAATTTTTACAGATGAATCATTGAAATTAAGGTCATGAAGCTCATTTTGTATGGCATCCTCAAGTTCAGAGGCCTTTTGCTTTCTCGCCTCGGTAAGAAGGCTGCAAGCGCTTAAAAGCTGTGATTTAAGTGATTTAAGCTCTTTCATAAGTGCAGTTTTTGTATCACCTAAATTTTCTGAAACGGAAAGGGTTTTTGCAAGCTTTTTTTTGTATTGGAGAATATCTTCTATCGTATTTCCGTACTTCTTCTTTAAATCATCTATAGTATTAAGTCTCATAAGAGCATCATCAAGCTCTGCAGGAGAAAATACTATAGAATCTTTGATTGAACTAAGTTGACGACATAAATCATCAAGCCGGTAATATAAATCGTTAAGTTCTTCGCTTACAGCAGAAATTTCCGATGAATATTCTGATATTTCTTCAAGAGCCTTTACACAGGTCATCAGCCCATCCATGGCAGAAGGAGAGTCGTCATACATTGTTCCGTATGCCCGATTCAGATTATCATATATTTTCTCACTGTTTTGCAAAAGGGACACCCGATCTTCAAGTTCCCTGTCTTCACCTAAAATCAGGTGAGCTTTGTTTATTTCTTCATATTCATATTTATAAAAATCAAGTTTTCTGGCGTTTTCTTTCTCTCCGGCCAGCAGGCGAGCAAGGGAACTCTTGCATTTACTGTACTTTTGAAACAGTTCGGACACAGTTTCTTTTAAATGGCATGTTTCGTCATGCTTGTAAGCATCTAACAGAACTATATGATATTCGGGATTCAAAAGAGACTGGTTATCATATTGACCGTGGATATCTGCCATCTTTGATGCAATGCGTCCTATTTGAGAAAGAGTTACAATTTCGCCGTTTAATTTGCAAAGGTTTTTTCCCGTCTGAGAAATCTCTCTTGTGATTATGAATTCTTCCTCATCTATTGTGCCGACAAGTTGGATAACAGCTTTATCGGTTCCGGTTCGCACATAAGAAGAATCGGCACGGCTTCCCAAGGCAAGGCTGACAGCTTCGATTACAATAGATTTTCCGGAACCGGTTTCGCCGGTTATAATGTTGAGACCGGAGTTGAAATCAACTTCGGTGTTTTTTATTATAGCAAAGTTTTTAATACTTATGTGGCTAATCATTTTTTGGCCTCGTGTTTAACATTTCTTTAAATTGTTCCAATACATAAGGAACATTTTCTTCGGAGTCTATCAAAAGAAAGATAGTGTTATCTCCTGCAACGCTTCCTATTATATGATCTATGTTGCCGCTGTCCATGGCTTCTCCTGCGGCAGGACCACAGCCCGAAAGGGTTTTGACAACTACTATGTTCCCTGAAGAATTAAAAGATGTTATGGTTTCTCTGAAAATTTTTGAAAATCTGTCAGATGCAGGCAAGTCTTTTGACTGGTTTGATACATATTTGTATTTGCCTTTTGATGAGAGGACTTTCACAAGCTGCAATTCTTTGATGTCTCTTGATACGGTTGCCTGAGTGACATCATATCCGTTGTTTCTCAATATAGTTACCAAATCTTCTTGTGTTCCTATATCATAGGTATTTATAAGTTCAAGTATTTTATGCTGTCTTGAATAGCGCATAATAGGGTCTCCTTTGCATAATTATTATTTATAAAATTTTAACATACAGACATTTTGTTTGCAAGTATGGCCTTGGGGGTTATGGCTACTGTTTTCTCTTTTTCCGAAATCGCTTTTACTAAAGCCGAATTCAAATAAGAAATTTTCATGTTACAATTTATTCATAAAATACAAAGGTGTGGAGATTCTTGAAAGGCATTTGATGACGGATTATGTTCATCTGGTTGTAAGTATCCTTTTGAAACTGAGTGTTTTAGTTTTATGTGATATATCAAAAGAAAAAGTTCACTGATGATGTTTGAAAGTATGTCAGAGAGCAGGAAAAACATAATTAGGCGATTGAGAAACTAAGCGTCAAATAATACAAAGCTCCATTTACAAGATAAAGAAAACCCCTTTGCGGGGTAGCTAAAGGGGCAAAGGCAATGTAGCTTGAAAAAAGTGAAAGGTAGCTTCTTGAGGCGATAATCTGTAACAAATAGGCTTATAGTCCCAGAGAAAACCACTCTTTTGATGGGTGGTCATGACTATATATAATCAGTCCAAAAAAGTCAACTTGAAAAGGATGACAAACAAGTGTTTGTATGTTATAATTTTTTGAAAACATAAGGAAAGACAGAGGGGAAAAGTGCGTATTTTAGGCATTGACCCGGGATACGCAATCCTTGGGTACGGAATTATAGATGTTACAGGCAACAGGTTTTCTGTAGTGGATTACGGCGCAATACTTACCGATACATCCATGGAAATGCCGCAGAGACTTAAACGCCTTTATGACGGACTTACAAATTTGATAAAAATATATGAACCGGACGAGGCCTCAATAGAAGAACTCTTTTTTAACAATAATGCCAAGACTGCGATTTTGGTAGGAGAGGCAAGAGGTGTCGCTGTTTTGGCCTGTGCCAACGGAGGCTTGCCTATAGGAGAATACACTCCGCTTCAGATTAAGCAGGCTCTTGTTGGATATGGTCGTGCAGACAAGAAGCAAGTACAGTTCATGGTAAAGACCATGCTTAACTTAAAGTCGGTGCCTAAGCCTGACGATACGGCAGATGCATTGGCAGCAGCCATATGTCATGCCCATTCTAAGGACAGACGAGATATTCTGAAAGGAATCTGAGATAATTATGATAAGATATATTAAAGGTATCTACAGTATGAATGTAAACGGCGGAATAGTGGTAGAAACTCAATCCGGTATCGGTATGGAAATATTTCTTCCAGCCAATTCTCCTATATACAGACACAGAGAGGGAGAGACAATTCAAGTATATACCTCTATGATAGTTAAAGAAGACAGCATAAGCCTGTATGGATTTCACAATAGAGAAGCGCTTGAACTCTTTGAAAAACTTATAACAGTAAGCGGCGTAGGAGCAAAGGGTGCAATGTCCATAACGGGAACATTGACATCAGATGAACTTAAACGAGCTATCGCTTTTGAAGATGCCAAGGAAATAGCGAGGGCCAACGGCATAGGAAAGAAAACCGCAGAAAGAATAATACTTGAACTTAAGGATAAAATAGGCGCTCCAATTGAAGATAGGGGAGCAATTTCCATAGCCAAAGGAAAGGACGATTTGACTCAGTTAGACAGCAGAGGAGAAGCTATAAATGCGCTGATTGCTTTGGGATATACCAAAGCAGAGGCATTCGGAGCAGTGTCCTCTGTAAACGACGAGGAGCTTTCCAGTGAAGAATACATCAAAAGAGCCCTTAAAAATTTGTTTTGAGAAGGTAGGAAATGGATAACGAAAGAATAACATCTGCAAATATAAGTCCCGGTGAACTTAGACAGGAAACAAGCCTAAGACCGCAGAGACTTGACGATTATATAGGCCAAAAGAATGCAAAAGAAAATCTTAAGATTTTTATAGAGGCTGCCAAGCTAAGAGGCGAGCCTCTTGATCATGTTCTTTTTTATGGGCCTCCCGGACTGGGAAAGACTACCATGGCAGGTATTATAGCAAATGAACTCGGCGTAGATATAAAGATAACATCAGGCCCGGCAATAGACAGAGCCGGTGACTTGGCTGCTATACTTACAAATCTCAACGAAAACGATGTACTGTTTATAGATGAAATTCACAGGCTTAATCGGTCGGTCGAAGAAGTTTTGTACTCGGCAATGGAGGATTTTGCCATAGATATAATCATAGGTAAAGGACCGTCGGCTCGTTCCATAAGGCTTGATTTGTCAAAATTCACTCTGATAGGAGCTACAACAAGAGCCGGAAGTCTTTCGGCTCCTCTTAGAGATCGTTTCGGTGTATTAAGCAAATTTGAACTTTATACTGTAGAGGAGTTATCTGAGATAATCAAGAGATCCGCAGGAATATTGGGAATATATGCAGACGATGAGTCAGTTATGGAAATGGCAAGACGATCACGAGGAACGCCAAGAGTGGCAAACAGGATATTAAAGAGGATAAGGGACTTCTCTCAGGTAAGAGGAGAAGGTCTGATAAACGGCTGCATAACGAGAGAAGGACTTGACGCATTACAGATAGATGATATGGGTCTTGAGCGACTTGACAGAGAAATTTTGACTGCAATAATAGAAAGATTCGGAGGCGGTCCCGTAGGGATAGACACTATTGCCGCTTCCATAGGAGAAGAAAGGGTTACGATAGAGGAGGCATATGAGCCGTATCTTATGCAGATAGGATTTTTAAGCAGAACTCCAAAGGGTCGTATAGTTACTTCTCTTGCATATAAACATTTAGGTCTTACACCTCCGGAGGATAATGGATGAATATAAACAGCTTTGATTACGAGTTACCAAAAGAACTTATAGCCCAAAGGCCGCTTGAGAACAGAGACGGCTGTCGCCTTATGGTGCTTAACAGAAAAGAAAAAAGCATCGAACAGTGCAAATTTTATGATATACTTGACTATCTTAACGAGGGAGACTGCCTTGTCATGAACGACTCCAAGGTGATTCCGGCAAGGATATTCGGCACGAAAGAAAAGACCGGTGCAAAAGTGGAATTTCTTCTTATAAAGCGAATAGAGGGAGATGTATGGGAGACCATGGTTCGCCCCGGAAAAAGACTTAAAGCAGGGGATGTGGTTTCTTTTACAGAAGACGGAAGTTTTAAGGCTGTCATAGAGGGATACGGTGAAGACGGAACAAGATATGCCAGATTCATATATGACGGTATTTTTTTGGAAAGGCTTGAAGAAATAGGCAGAATGCCTTTGCCGCCTTATATAGAAAGACCAAGTGATGACGAAGACAAAGATATGTATCAGACTGTCTATTGCTGTAATGAGGGCTCGGTGGCTGCCCCTACGGCAGGACTTCATTTTACTGAGGAATTGCTGGAAAAGGCAAAGGAAAAGGGCGTAAAGCTTGCGTATGTGACTCTTCATGTGGGAATAGGGACTTTCAGGCCTGTAAAGGTTGAGAATATAGAAGAACATCATATGCATTTTGAAGAATATTGGGTGAGCGAAGAGACAGTATCCATAGTAAATGAGACAATAGCTTCAGGCGGAAGAGTCATATCGGTTGGAACCACATCATCGAGAACTTTGGAAAGTGCGGCGGTATTTGATGAGTCATTAAAACGATATGTATTAAAGCCGGGGCAGGGCAGCACAGATATATTTATTTATCCGGGATATGAATTCAAGTTGGTTGACGGATTGATAACCAATTTTCATCTGCCCAAGTCCACATTGCTCATGCTGATATCGGCACTTTATGATAGAGAGGAGATATTAAAAGCCTATGACCTTGCCGTAAAGGAAAAATACAGGTTTTTCAGTTACGGAGACGCAATGTTTATAATTTAGTGAAAAAGCCGCAAGAGGTTGGTCTGCGGCTAATAAGGAAGTATTTTAGGAAATATGGTGTAACCTCAGAGAATGGGGTTACACCGTTTTATTTTATGCGGATTTTGTGGTAGTTTATTTTGGAGATTGAAGTGTTTTGAGCAAATGTTTCTTATGGTGTAAGTCAAATATGAATATTATAAGTTTGTTTTTATATAAAACTACATGCGGTAAATGATTCTGAGTAAAATAATGACCTTTGTTGAATTATTCACGATTTTGTGATATTATAAATTTGGATTATTATAGGGGGATATAATTTATGGCTGTTAAATACAATAGATTGTTTCACTTGTTAATTGATAGAAAAATTACCAATGCCCGGCTTGCTAAAAAAGCCGGCGTAAGTGCAAATATTATCACCAGACTGAAGAACGACCAATACATCTCAATGGAAAGCGTCGAACGACTTTGTACGGCTTTGAATTGCGGTGTTGATGATATTCTTGAGTTTGTAAACGATTAAATGTGGAGGGAACAAAATGGCAGATAAAAATAATGCTAATAAATATTAGAAACTTATAGAAAGGAAAATCACCATGACATTAGAAAATAAACTCGGTATCACTGATTCGGTAGAGTTAGCCAAAGCTGAAGAAAAAATCAGTAAGAAAAGAGCAATAGAACTTTTTGAAAGCGGGTATTTGAATGAGCTTGAACCCAGAACTTTTGAATCGCTTGCCGAAATACACAAATATTTATTTGATTTAATTTATGATTTTGCCGGACAGATAAGAACTGTTAATATTGCAAAAAGTAATTTCCGTTTTGCTCCGATTATGTACTTAGAAGCAGCTCTTGAGAATATCGAAAAAATGCCTCAATCAACATATGATGAAATCATAGAAAAATATGTGGAAATGAATATTGCACATCCTTTTCGTGAGGGAAATGGCAGAAGTACAAGAATTTGGCTTGATTTGATTTTGAAAAAAGAATTAGGTAAAGTGGTCGATTGGAGCCGTGTAGATAAAGAGGACTACCTTTCTGCCATGGAACGCAGTACTGTTAAAGATATTGAAATCAAGCATATATTAAAACAAGCGCTGACGGATAAAATCAATGACCGTGAGATTTATATGAAAGGTATTGATCACAGCTATTATTATGAAGGCTATTCCACATTTAAAACAAGTAATTTATAATTAAAATACTTCTATCAGCGGCAGAAGTTAATATAAAGAACAGCCGTTGTTTAGTCGTTATTTATGCTTATCAAGAAACTTTTGAAAAAGCACAAGTATCCGCCGGAGGGTATGGAAGATGCCGTGCAGACTGTTATGACTCAGTGTGAGCTTTGGACTGATAATGTTATGGAATCGTAAGTTTTCCAACCATTTTTAGGCCTTAGGGTGTAACTCTAATGAGATTTACCATTTGGATATCCAAATGGTCTGCTCGCTAAGATAACACATTTATTTTATCATTTTGAAAAAATAAGGCACAACCAACGGATTTTTCTCCGAAGGTTGTGCCTTGTTGTTACCGGGAAACAGACACCAATCTTTTGACCGGTACCTGTAAGTCTTCCATGCAATGCCACGAATGTATTAAGTTATTTATACTTACTTATCAACCCACAGCCTTAGCCTGCGGCTTTTTTGTTTAACTATTTATGGCTTGAAATTATCTCTTTAAACAACTCTTTTGAGATGTTTCCTCCTGTGATAATCATTGCTGTTTTTTTGCCTTCGAACATGTGGCGATATTTTTTGTATGCTGCATATACGGCGGCACTGTCAGGCTCTGCGATAACCTTTTCGTTCTGAGCCATCTCATAGATTGCATTACGAACTTCATCGTCGGAAACCAACAATATATCGTCTATACAATCTTTTGCATTGTCAAAGGTGTTCTTGGCACATCCGCCTACAAGACTTTGCATTATAGCGTCCTCAGGTGAGTCGAAGAATTTGGTCCATACACCTGTCTTGAGGTTTGTGGTAAGAGAAGGTGAATTTTCCGGTTCTACTGCGATTATTTTCACATCAGGCTTTGCCTGTCTGAAATATGAGCCGTTGGCAATGCAGTCTCCGCCGCTTCCCTTAGGAATAAGAACAACATCAACATCAGGAAGCTGCTGTAATATTTCCATACCGATAGTTCCGGTACCGTAAAGACCCTCAACATCTTCTCTGGCATCTATTTTAACCATTTCTTTTTCCTCAAAGATTGCTTCTCCAAGGCCATTTGCCTCATCAAAACTTTTGCCGAAGAAATGAATATCTGCGCCGAATTTTTCCATCTTTTCCAGTTTAGGCTTTGGTGTTGTCTCAGGAACAACTATGTAAGGCTTATCTAACTTTAAAAGCTGTGAAGCGTAGGCAACGGATACGCCTTGATTTCCCGAAGAAATTGTACCGTAGCCCTTTTTTAGCTGTTCATCGGTAAGAAGAGTCAGTTTTCCCAAAACTCCTCTCAGCTTGAAATTCTTGACAACAGGCTGTTCACATTCTAACTTCATGTAAGCTTCAGTGTCACCATCGCTGAGATAGAGACTTTTTTCGAGTCTTGTTTTCCAAACATATTTTTCAATTCTCTCGTAAGCTGCTTCGATGTCTTTAATGTTAATCATGTGTGACTCCTTTAATATTACTTTAGAAATATTTAACTAATTATAATTTATCACAAATTTCAATAATGTACAATACGGAAGAATTCCATGGGAAAAACAAAAAAATGTTTAATATGTATGCTCGTTTATGTTATCATGATTGTATATACAATGGAAAAAGAAAGGATTTTTATGAAACACGCCATAACATATGAATTGATAAAAAAAGATAGTAAAACAAGGGCCAGAAGGGGTATAGTTCATACTCCTCACGGAGATATACAAACGCCAGTATTTATGCCGGTGGGAACTCAGGCAACTGTAAAGGCGATGAGGCCGGAGCAGGTAAAGGAAATGGGGGCAAATATAATATTATCAAATACATATCATCTATATCTGAGACCCGGTCACGAATTAGTCAGAGAAGCAGGAGGTCTCCATAAGTTTATGAATTGGGACAGGGCCATTCTGACAGACAGCGGTGGATTTCAGGTGTTTTCTCTCGGACCTCTCAGAAAAATAACAGAGGAAGGAGTAAAATTCCGTTCTCATATAGATGGTTCATCACATTTTATAACTCCGGAAAAATCAATAGAAATACAGAACGCTCTCGGCTCTGATATAATGATGGCTTTTGACGAATGTGCGCCATATCCGGCAGACAGAACTTATGTAAAGAATTCACTTGAGAGAACTACAAGATGGCTCAAGAGATGCAAGGACTACCATTGTGACTGGGAACGACAGTCATTGTTTGGCATTATGCAGGGCGGGATGTACAAAGATTTGAGAAAGCAAAGTGCTGAAGAAATTGTAGAATTGGATTTGCCCGGATATGCCATAGGAGGATTGTCTGTAGGAGAACCTAAAGAAATCATGCTCGATATACTGGACGATTGTGTTGACTATCTTCCGCAAGATAAAGCACGCTATTTGATGGGTGTGGGTACACCGGATTATCTGTTTGAGGGTGTTGAACGAGGAGTGGATATGTTTGACTGCGTTCTTCCGACAAGAATTGCCCGTCACGGTCTTGCCATGACTTCTCATGGCCGTGTAAATATAAAAAATGCAAAATATGAACATGACTTTGAACCTTTAGACAGTGAGTGTAACTGCTACACTTGCCGTAATTATTCAAAGGCGTATTTGAGACACCTCTTTAAGACAGGTGAGATGCTTTCTGCTATGCTTCTTTCCAATCATAATCTTCACTTCTTGTTGAATATGATGGAAAACATAAGAAAGTCCATAGAAGAAGATAGATTTACAGAATATAAGGAAGAATTTTACGAAAAGTATGGTGGATTTTAGCTTTTTATTGTAAACCTGTTTAAGATAGGAAACTTTTTACAACTTACATGATTTTGAAAGGAGATTTACTGTAATTGAATATATGTAAACATGATGAGCTCTGCGGAGGATGTATATATCAGGGGAAATCTTATGAAGAACAGCTGAAAATAAAGGAAGATGAAGTGCTAAGGCTGATGGCAGAGAAAGGTGTATCATCGGAGCATATAGATAAGATTGAGGGATGTTCGTGCAGATACAGATACAGAAATAAGATGGAGTACACATTCGGAGATTTAATAAAGGATGGTCCCATGACACTGGGAATGCACAAAAAAGGTAACTACATGTCAATTATAACAGTTGATAATTGTCAGCTCGTAGATGAAGATTTTAATCGTATTTTATCTTTTGTGCTGCAATTTGCCGGGGATAAGGGATATAATTTTTATCATAAAAAGAGCCATCTTGGACTTCTTCGCAACCTAATAATAAGAAGAGGAGTAAGAACTAAAGAACTTTTGGTAAACGTCGTCACCTCGTCGCAGAGCGAGTTTGATGAGGAAGCGTTTGTTAACGGACTTTTGAGCCTTGAAACTGATAATAAGATAGTCGGAATATTGAGGACTTTAAATGATAATCTTGCAGATGCGGTTGTTTGCGATTCTATGCAAATACTCTGGGGCAGGGACTATTATATGGAAGAATTGTTGGGACTGAAATTTAAGGTAAGCGCTTTTTCCTTTTTTCAGACAAATGTTGAAGCGGCAGAAAGACTTTACAGCCAAGCCCTCGGACTCATAGATGATTTCAGTGGAAAGACGGTATTTGATCTTTATTGCGGTACAGGAACCATAAGCCAGATTTTGGCGCTCAAAGCAAAAGAGGTTCTTGGTATAGAATTGGTAGAAGAAGCGGCTGCTGCCGCTGAGGCGAATGCAAAACTCAATAAGCTGGACAATTGTAAGTTTATAGCCGGCGATGTGTTTGAAATACTTAAAACGGTTGAAAAAAAGCCGGATGTTATAGTAGTTGATCCGCCGAGGGTGGGGATTCAGCCAAAAGCTTTGGATAAGATTTTAGAATACGGCGTAGACCAGATAGTTTATGTTTCATGTAACCCGAAAACCCTGATGGATAACATAAAATATATGGAGTATTACGGATATCGCTGCAAATACCTTAAGCCGTTTGATAATTTTCCGTTTACAAAGCATGTGGAGTGCGTCTGTCTGCTGTCAAAAGTGCAGGACTAAATATCAAAAAAGATTTTAATTAAGGTGTTTTCAAGAGTTGGAAGTTTTTTTAGCTTTGCCTTTTGAAAATAACTTTGTTGCGTGAGAAAATTAGGGGTTGAGTTGACAGGTTGAAAACGGACAAGATGAGTGGATAAGACGATTGTCTTGCAGCAAGGAGGAACCGGACTATGATAAATTTGGGAAAGTTAAAAGAAATAAAGGATTTAAGAAAGGTATGGCCGCATGAGGCGTTGGACTTCACTCCTTGGCTTGCAGAAGAGGACAATCTTGCATTGTTGGCGGATGCTGTTGGATTGGAAATAACTATTGATGAGACTGAGTCCATCGTTGGAGATTTTAATGTTGACATTTATGCAACCGAAACCGGAACGGACAGAAAAATCATTATCGAAAATCAGCTGGAAGATACCAACCATGATCACCTTGGTAAATTGATTACATATGCGTCGGGCAAATCTGCTGATATTGTGATTTGGGTTGTAAAGAGGGCAAGAGAAGAACATCGCTCTGCAATTGAATGGCTGAACAATCACACCGATGAGAATATTGCTTTCTTCCTGGTAGAAATCAAACTGTATCAAATCGGCAGTTCTGATATCGCCGTTAAATTTGAAGTGGTAGAAAAGCCGAATGACTGGACAAAGGAAATCAAGCGTAATACCAGTAATTCCCCTACGCTGCAAGCAAGATATGACTATTGGGTTGCTTTCAATGATTATGCGTTCCAAAATAACGCATTTGCAAAGCAGTTTAACAAGAGGAAGGCAAGCACAGACCATTGGATGACCATGAGTGTGGGTTCTTCCGCTTGTCATATCAGCATCAATCAGATTCGCAAAGATAATCAGATTGTGGTAGAGTGGTATATTTCCGATGATAAAGAAATGTTCCATAAGTTTCATTCGCATAAGATGGAAATTGAAACAGATATGGGTATGAAACTTGACTGGAGAGAATTGCCGGACAAGAAAGCCAGTAGAATACTTATATCTCATTCGGCAGATTTCGATAATAAGGATAAGTGGTCTGAACAGTTCGATTGGGCGATGGATGTTGCCTTGAAGATGAAAAATGCTTTCAAGAAATACTTATAAAGAACTGAATACTGAATAGACTCGAAAGTGTAGTATTTTCGAGGATTGGAAGCTGACGGCATTCTGACGGGTGCCGGGGAAAATGGCTACTGGAAATTCTGCATAAAATCCTCAAGGCCGAAAAAAAGCATGTTTATATCAGTAAGTTTTCATTTTTGAGTATCGTGTACTGCTCTAAGTGTGGGGATTGAACTGCACACCATAGAGTAGACACGGATAGGAAAGCGGAATACCTAAAAAAGAGTGAAAACAAACATGTATTTTAAACCTACAAGTTAGCATAAAATTATAAAATTGATTTATTGATATTAAAATATATTTATGGTATTATCTTGTGAGTTGTAATCTTATATAAGTTCACAATTGGGTGAATGTTTCTACAAACTACCGTAAATAGTTTACTATAAGAAAGCATATTAAGGCGTCTTGGTAAATTATTTACGGTTTTATTATGGAGGAGTTTTATGGAAGAAACAAAACAGCTGGGCGAACAGCCTATAAAAAAACTATTGTTAAAGTTTTCTGTTCCATGTGTGATGGGACTTTTAATTGGTGCTCTCTACAATATTGTAGATCAAATATTTATCGGAAACAGCAGTCTTGGATATTTAGGAAATGCGGCAACGGGGGTTTCTTTCCCTGTCATATGTATCGCTAATGCATTTGCATGGTGTATAGGTGACGGCGCTGCTTCTTTTTTAAGTATTTGTGCCGGACGAAAAGATAGCGAAAGTGCACATAAATGTGTCGGAACGGGAATTGTCTCTACAACAATAATCAGCATTATACTGTCGATTATATGCTTATTATTTTGTGAACCGCTAATGTCTTTATTTGGTGCATCGGATGTAACACTGCAGCTTGCTTGTGATTACTTCAAGATTGTTGCTTGTTTCTTTCCGGCTTATTTAATGTTTAATGTCATGAACAGTATGATAAGGGCGGATGGAAGCCCGACTTACGCAATGATTGCGTTGCTTTTGGGCGCTGTTATCAATATTGCGTTAGACCCTTTATTCATATTTGTATTAGATTGGGGAATTCAAGGAGCTGCTTTTGCAACGGTGATAGGCCAAGTTGTTTCTTTTGTGATTTGCGTTGTTTATTTCCGTAAACCTAAGAGTTTTAAATTGAAAAAGAGCAGTTTCCGTATAGATTATCCTGTACTCAAGAATTTAATTGTTTTAGGTGGTTCTACATTCATAGTACAAATATCCATGGTTGTCATGACATTACTTTGTAATATGATGTTATTTAAGTATGGCGCTTTATCAAAATTCGGAAGTGATATTCCTATTTCTGTATTTAGCATCCAAACTAAAATTTATACAATAGTTGGTAATATTGCTTGTGGAATTGCTTTAGGGGGACAACCGATTTTAGGATATAACTATGGTGCCGGAAAGATGGATCGTGTAAGGGAATGCTATAAATATATTCTTTTATCTTCCTTGACAATTGGTATCTTAGCTACCATCGTATTTGTTACTTATCCTCAAATTATTATAGGCATTTTCGGAAAACAAAACGAGCTTTATATGGAATTTGCAGTCATCAGTTTCAAAATCTTTTTAAGTTGCAGTTTCATTACTGCTTTTATAAAGATTTCATCTATCTTTTTCCAAGCGATTGGAAAGCCTATACAAGCGATGATTGCTTCAGTGCTTCGTGATATGATTTGCTTTGTCTTTTTTACAATTAGTCTTTGTATATTCTTTGAAAGCAAAGCTCCGGGAAACGGTATTTATGGTATTCTTTTTGCTTCACCGCTGTCTGATTTAGTTGCAGGTACTGTTATAACAATATTAACGGTTAGATTTTTAAGAAGCCTAAAAGAAGTGCCTGTAAGCACTATGGAATCGGCATCTATTGCATCTACCCATCCGGGAGTGATTATTACGATTGCCAGACAACATGGAACTTGCGGTAAGCAAATCGGTAAACTCATAGCCGAAAAACTTGAAATCCCTTTTTATTGCAAGGAGCTGACAGCCATTGCAGCAAGAGATAGCGGATTAGCGGAAAGTTTTTTATCAAGTGATTATGAACAAGAGGAGAAACTACTTTATAATCTATACCTTAGTACAAATGTTGGTCAACAAAGTGTGATTGCTCAAGAGAAAATTTTGCGTAAAATAGCTGATAAAGGCTCTTGTGTTATTGTAGGTAGAGCGGCTAATCATGTATTATGGAATTATGAAAATGTCTTAAAAGTTTTCCTTTATGCACCGGAAGAATATAGAATACAAAATATTCAAAAAATGTATGGTGACACAAAAGAAGAAGCTTATCAACATATGCGCCGCTCAGACAAAGCTCGTGCTGCTTATTATCAGAATGTTTCCGGTTATGAATGGAAGAACTTTGGTAACTACAATCTATGTATAGATGCAAGCATTGGAAAGGAAGAAGTTGTTGATATTATTGTTAATTATATAGAGCAATTAAACTCGTAAAATTTATTTAAAATTATAGCATTTCATATTTTTTGAGGCAATGATGTGGGAAATGTTCGGATAACTTTCGGAAACCTGTATTTTACACGGACTTGTCGTGTAAATGAAGAAATTAAAATTATAATCAAATGAAATTTTTAGGGAGATTGAATTTTTTATTTGTGCAATAAAAGAAAATTTGGTAAAATCATATCATGACAACAAGGAAAATATCCGGTTGCCGAAGTTTATGGATTGTGTAAGGCAAGCCACACACTAAAACAAAGGAATTTAGCATGAATAAAAAAGCAATTCGAAATATCGGGCAGTCTCCAAATGCCGCAGTTATTTATAATGATAAAGTGTTTAATTTAGATTTAGTTACATATATTAAAAAGTGCAAAGTTTTGCTTGCGGATTTTTTGTGCCCTGTATCAGACGGTTATTACAAACCATAAGATGCAGGGCATTTTTGTATTTAGAAACTGAGGATTATAAATGACTTTAGGAGGTTGTAAATGGATATTGATAGAATTATAGATTTCTTCAGAGAATACTGGCAGATACCGTCAATCATCTTTGGTGCAATAATTTTGATTGGAGCTGTTCGAAATTGGAACTGGCTTTGTGACCCTACAGGGGCGCCCGATTCACACAGATATGGTCGTAAATCAAGACGAATGATTTTCTTTTTATTGGGAGTTTTATTGATTGTAGTTGGTATATGGGGAATTGTATTGAGGTTAAAATAATCATTTAAAAAAACGGGAGTGTGAATAACGATGGAAAAGATAAAAAAGTTTTTATTATTACCGGATGAAAGCAGAGATGAATTCTGGGAAAGCGATGCGTTAATTTGGGTTGATTGGGGCGACTTTGATGAATCGATTATTGAATATTTTAATGATACACTTCCGGAAGAAGATAAAATTCAGTTTGAATGTGCGGAAACAGAAAAAGAGCGTGGCGTTGATATTTTATTGAAAAAGAATGGAGTCGTTACAGTGATTCCTTATAAAGATGATTGCACAGATAGAGACACAACATTGAAAAGTATTCAAGAGTATGTATCTCCAAAATATCAAATTCGTTGGTACATGGATTCACTTGGCAGTGATACGCTTGCTTTCTGCATTGGACTGACTTCAAAGTGGAAAGAGTTGGAAGAAGAATTGGGTAAAGAAAAAGTTACATATTATTTTGAACCTGTAAGGTCAGATAGCGTAATGTTTGAGATGGATATGAATGAAGTTTTTGATTTGGTAGAGCAAAGGGAAAACGCTCAGGGAAATATTGAAAATAACATATGAGATAATTTTTCCGATACAGAATGCATCGGGAGCAAGTCCTTTATTTGATAAAAGGAGAAATTTGCTATAAGCATGAAAGAAAAACTAAAATCAATCAATAAAAGAGGATTCGCAAGCTCGACATTTTGATAGAATCCGGCTGATTTTACAATGATATTAAAGAAAAAAGATTTTTAATTTGGAGGATGATAAGGATGAGTTTGAAATATAAATGTCCTGAATGTGGAACACCTTTAGGGTTTGAGGGGCTTTGCTGGAAATGCAGGGCAAGACATCACAGAGAAGAAGTGAACAATTGGACTTTAGATGAAATTGAAGAAAAGAAAAAACAAGTTATAGAAAAGCTGAAAAATTTAGATGACGAATTTTACAGTACAGAAGAATGGGATATTTTTCATGATTTGATGACTGTTGGCGCAGATTGCAGCGATATTGCAGAAGCAGCTCTGGAAAATGAAATTTTTTATCCGAGTGAACTGTATTACAATGCAACGGGCGAGGTAACAGATAAACTGATTGAAAAACTTATGACATCAGAATCATCATACGAGGGTAGCTTGCTTTTAGGCTGCGTAGCTATGGCAGGCGGCAAAAAGGCTCAGGACGCATTATATGAATTAAAAATAAATCCTAAGCCATGGAGAAAGAAACTTTATGTAGACTCAGATATTTATGCCGAAGAGGGCGGATGGACTTTTGATGACAACAATAACTACATAAAACTGAATTATGACAAATGTTATTCCTTTGAGCAGAAAGATGAAAAAGATGAGAAGGGAACATTCATCGCACGAAAGAGAAGGGAAAAGTGTCCTCACTGCGGATGTGAAATGATGGATATTCTTGTGCTTGACGGAAATGACGAGCGTTTTGCTTTTCTTGGAATTGACGGAATCATTACAGCAAGCTGCTGTCCAAACTGCGTAACCTTTTCAGAAGATATGTCAAATAGATTTACACTCGATGGGAAAAGTGAAATTATGGAGTTTGAGGGAATAGAAGAAAACTATTACAAAGATGAAGATATAGATGGAATGGCTAAAAACCGCTTTGTAGTATCGGAAAAAGAAAGACCGTTATTTTATGGGGCGTTTTCCGATGATGTAAACACTATTGGCGGATATGCAAGCTGGGTGCAGGATTGGGAGTATAGAGAGTGTCCTGATTGTGGAAAGAAAATGAAATATTTAGCTCAAATTCACTGGGATACTATTGAAGATTGTGCAGAGGGGACTTTGTACATAGAAATTTGTCCTGACTGTAGAATTATTACTATGTTTCATCAACAGACTTGATTTTGAGGAAATAAGCGAGATATGAAAAGTTTTGATATTGTGGCAATTATATGTATCATAGCAGTAATTTATATGATAGTCGGTTCTGTAATTTTTGTTTTGAGACAGCTAAAGTATAATTTAAAATTCACAGTGATTATTTTTATATCAGTCGTATTGGGATTTGTGCTTATATGCTGCTATAACTATTTTAAAAATTTTTAGTCCGGATAGATGTTGAAAGTGAATATTTTAATGAATAAGATGAGGGGAAATAGATATGGGAAAAGAAAAATTATATGAATTAGTGAATCAATATCATATTGGAACTGAGCTATCTTGTGCAGAAGCGATGTTCTTAGCATGTAATGAATATTATCAATTAAACTTATCGGAAGAAACAAGAAAAATGTTTTCTGTTATGGGTCTCGGTATGCAGACTGAGCAGTCTTGCTGCGGAGCTTTTACGGTGGCAGTTGGTATGATTGGATTATTAACAGCTGAAGAAGGTCATACAGATGTTGACAATATAGAGGGGTATCAAATGATATCTGCACTTACTGATTTTATGCTTGAATCATGTGGAACTTTGCACTGCGTCGAGCTTCAAAACTTGAAAATCGAAGGGTATGAAAATCCATGTCATGCAATTGTAGAAGCACTGGCAAAGGTTTTGGAAGATTTAATTTCTCAGCGAAGCAGTGGAGCTAAAGTAAATGATAATCATTTGTTGTCGTAAGTTATATGTAAAATGATATTAAGATGAATTGACTACGGAACAAAGAAAAGTGCCGGCAGATATGCTTTAAGAACAGCATGAAGTTTTGGAAGAAGAAAGAAAGTGGAAAAATCAACCTGAAGTGGATTAAGTATTTAAATTGGCTCATTGAAAGATTGGCTTCGGGAGTGAATGGGGAGGAAAAAATATGGATATTTTACAGCAATGCCAAATATGGAATGAAAATAATGAACACAAGAAGATTATTGATGCTTTGGAGTCCATTTCAGGTGATAAGCGAACACCGGAAATAGATAGTGAACTGGCAAGAGCCTATGCCAATGCAGCAGACCCATATGAGCCGGAGGGCAGAGAGATGCTAAAGCGTGCCGTTACTTTGCTGAAGCCTCATGAGGAATACTTCGCAGGGGATCATTGCTGGAATTTTCGCATGGGATATGCATACTTTTACTTAGAACAAGAAGGGCAGGCATTGCAATATTTTGAAAATGCATTGGAAGCACGATTAGGTGATGAAGATACTGAGGAGTTTATTGAAGCATGCAAAGCCCGCATGACCTTTCCTCAGTTTAGTGAGTGCTTTCGTGAGAGGACTGAATCAGCATGGGAAAAATTTGCTGAGCAGGAGAAAGAACTCCGTCGGATTATGGATGAGGATAAAAACCACCGGCACGGTGATGAGTTAGTTGAGAAATGTGAAAACATTTTTAATCTGGCTTTTTATGATATTTCTTTTGAAATCGGATTCAACGGCGAAAAATATGAACTGATTTTTACGCCGGAGGGGGACAAGGTCAAACTGTTTGAACTTGTATATTTCCATAAACATGCCCCTAAAAGTCTACTGGAACATTGGAACTTTATAGTCGGAAGACAAGCCAATGAAAATTTTGGCCTTAGAATAGATGATATAGATATAAATGGCGATGATGTACAGGTTTGGATTGAGCAGATAGAGGAAGAAAACCTTGGGTTATCAGTATATTGTAAGAAGCTGATTCCTTTACTTGCGGAAAATGAAGATAAAGTATGGTGGATGCTGACAACGATTACAGACCAGATACTTGGTGAGCTTTCCCAGATGCGATATATTTACTCTTTTGATATTTTGGAATCTGAGAAAGATGAGGAGGCAATACTTTTGTCAAAGCTTCCGGAAAAAATTAAGTCAATGGGCTTTGACTTAATAAACAATGCGGAAGATTATCTTGAAAGCTATATAGGATATGGAATGGAACCGGTTGAGGATCCGGAGGCAGACTGGAGATTAGATACTATTGCAGGCTCTACAAGTTGTGCTGCACTTATCAACGGATATTTAAGCAGTGATAATGACTTTATAGATGAACTTCATGCAGATGGAACAGTTGCCGGATTTTTCTGTTATCCTTTAGACACTTTGCGAGAAGAAGAGGGAAGTGACAAAATATTTGATTTTAGAGATCAGCTGGAGGAAGTGCTTGCAAGCAAAGAAAATGCAGAAATACTAAGGGTAATAGGCGGCGCAACAGGTGTATATTGCGGTTATGTAGACTTCATTGCATGGGATATCAGAAGTGCGCTTAATGTCGGTAAGGAATTTTTTGAAAAAAGCAATCTGCCTTGGGCGGCTTTCCACACATTCCGCAGGAATGCAGGGACAGTTATGTTAAAAGAGGGTTGCAGTGAATTGGATGATACACTGACAGGTGTAGATTATATACCATATACACCTGATACTGCCGAAGAATTTTATGATCAGATAGAGAAATGGAATGATGAGGATGAATATATTCGATGTATTCAAGCTATAAACGCAATTCCGGAGGAGTGGTGTGATTATCGCTGTAAATATGTACTTGCAAGAGCACTGGAAAACTATGCTGTGATTGGAGAACACGATGAGGGAACTCCAAAGGATAAAGGTGATGAAGCACTTGAGAAAGCGATAGAAGTTTTAGAGTCAGTAAGAGAAGAAGGCGAAAACAAAGCAGAATGGAATATGAGAATGGCTTATGGATATCAGTATTTGTATGGGCAGGAAGAAAAAGCTATTTCATATGCAAAGCGTTGGGCAGAGCTTGACCCGGACGACGAAAATGCAACTATGGTAATAGATGAATGTAAGGCAGAAATCAAAAAAAGAAAACGCTTTCTGACATGCAAAAAATATCAGTTTGTTCCGGGAAAAGTGCCTTTTGAAGATTTTGATTTTAATGATTTTTGGGATGACAGTGAATATGCATTAAAGGAATATGTAAGCGAACCGCCGACAGATGAGCTAATTGCAAGTATCGAAGAAGAATTAGGATATAAACTGCCGGAGTCTTATATAGGACTGATGAAACAGCATAACGGCGGTATTCCAAAAAACACTTGCTACCCTACAGAGGAGCCGACATGCTGGGCGGAAGACCATATAGCAATTACAGGAATTATGGGTATCGGACGAGATAAGGATTGTTCTCTTTGTGGAAGTTTAGGAAGTCAGTTTATGATTGATGAGTGGGAATATCCTGCAATCGGCATTGCTATCTGTGATTGCCCAAGTGCAGGACATGATATGATTTTCCTTGATTACAGAGAATGTGGTCCGCAGGGAGAACCGAAAGTTGTTCATGTTGATCAGGAAAATGATTATAAAATTACACCACTTGCCGATAGTTTTGAAGAGTTTATTTGCGGCTTAGAAAACGAAGAATTCTTTGATGATGACGATGAGGATATTGAAAATTTTGGTGAACCTGAGGTTTATACAGAAGAGGAAATGACGGCTGTAGAACAGCATATTCAGCAGTATTTCGGCAAATTTGATAATGTTTTTCATGAGCTGGTATCTCCTGACATTCATGTAGATATCTGTGTAGTGCCGCCAACTGAGGAAAGAGATTACTATACATTGATAACTATGGGCATGGGAGCTCATCAAATGAATGTTCCAAATGAACTTGCAGAGTACAAACTTGAAAGAGCAGAGCTTGCTATCGCTGTACCGGAAGATTGGAAACTGGATAATGAGTCTATGCAAGATGAACGCTGGTATTGGCCGATTCGCCTGTTGAAATCTCTGGCACGATTACCAATTGATTGTGACAGCTGGTTAGGCAATGGTCATACAGTAGAAAACAGAGAGCCATTTGCAGATAATACAAAATTATGTACTGCTATTTTGATAAGCCCGCAGGGAACAGAAGAAGGAAGTGAGATTTGTACTTTACCGAGTGGGGAAGAAGTCAACTTCTATCAAATTATTCCGCTTTATTCAGATGAACTGGATTATAAACTGAAACATGATGCAGATGCACTTCTTGAAAAGATGGCAGGAATCAGTTTTGTAGTAAAGCCTGACCGTCAAGATGCGATTATCAGAGGTACTCTTTCCGATGATGATTTTGATGGGGAGATGGATGACGCATATTATCATATTGAAAGCATAGAAGAAAAGGAACTACAGATTGATACTATTACTGCTTATAACCATATGGCAATATATTTACGCTGGTGCATGGAGCATGACCTTATGGGAAATGATTTCCTTAAAGAATATGGCGAGGTAGTGCAAAAAGTTAAAAATGGCTCTGCCGATGTAGATTTGAGAGAATTTATTCGTGATGAACTGGATGGATGTTTGTTCTCTGTAATGTTTAACAAAAAAGGCAGAATGTTTGCGGGATATTACTATGGAGAAGGTGACAGCCCATATTATCCGGCTGATATTGATGACAATGCTTTTAGATATTTTGGTTCTGAGAAATATCATTCCGATGAATTTCAGGATGAGGCGTATCTATTTGTACCTTTTGATGAGGACTATTATATGACCATGGCAGAGATAATCGAAGAACGCTTTGAAAACTGGCAGGGACAGAGTTTTGATGAAGATACATTAGAGCCGTCTGAAGTTGCCGATGCCATTATGGAGTATCTTGGCTGCGAGTGTACATATTTTCCATCAATGGCCGATGATGATCCAATTATGTCCGCATACAGTTATGCAGCAAGAAACAGCTCTCAGAAAGGATACATTCCGGTGCTTATCAAGCCGGATGAAACTTTGCTTGAGTGTCTGGTGATGAATTCTGATCCGGAGAATGATGATGATTGTTATGAATTCAACCTTAAGACTGTAGCGGAATACCGAAAAGAAATGCTTGCCGCATCTGTAAAAGATGGAAAGGAAGTTTTGGAACATTTAACCGGAACACGCAGAGAAGAGGCCGTAGATGATGGCCTAAACTGGGAAGAAGATGTTTTGGAAGAAATGGAGAAAGGCTTTTCAAACAATCGTTTTTCAAGCTATTGGAATTCAGAAACGGATATGACATATCCTTTGATTTTGGCAAAAATTCCTGTAAAAAATCCGTGGGAAGTCTTTTCATACTTACCTTTTGGAGGTTGGAATGAATGTCCTGATACAGAGGAGCTTATGGCAGCAGCAAAATACTGGTTTGAAAAGTATGGTGCAGTTCCGGCTGTTATGACTCATGACGAGGTTGAATTTAACCTGCCTAAACCTGCCGGCAAAGAAGATGCTATGGAACTTGCAATAGAGCAATATGGCTTTTGTCCTGATATGGATCAGAATTTTGAGCAAATTGGAGCTTTGGCTGATACACTTTGGCAGTCTAATGTCTGGTACTTTTGGTGGGATTGATTATGAGGAAATTAAATGATAACTATAGATGAAATTTTAAAAGCGGATTTTGATTGGGATAATATAGAAATTGATGAAGACGAATTTGAAGAATTAGAAAACCGGTTAATTATCGATTACCTAAAGAAAAACTCACCAAAAGAAAGACAGCTTTTAGCAATAGATTGGAATTTTGATAACTCCAAGGAAGTTATTAAATGGATTGCGAAGCAAGAAGATACAGATAAAGGAACAGTTCTGTTTTTATATTGGTATATGAATCCACAGTTTTTTAAAAAATATGAAACCAGAGAAGAATGTGAGAAAGATTCTTCTTGGGCATTAGAAGATTTTGATATTGTTGAAACTCTTGAAAAAAACTATATATCAGGCTTTTACAAGAATCAAAAATATGCCTTTGATCCTAAAAGTGATGTATATAATGGGGGATATGATTGGACAAAAGAAGTTGATGAAGATGAAATGAAAAGAGAAATCCCCGAGGAAATGTATATAGGCTTAGAGGGAGAGGTTTTGGAAAGTCCTAATTGGGAAGAAGGAATTCCAAGTGACATTTCAGAAGTAATGGACAGGCTTTGCGATGCTGTTTGTGAGTAAGGAGCAGGAGATAAACTTATGAATGAATATCAAAAGAAATATATAGCATTAAAAAAACAGTTTGAAGAATCTGATGGGAATCCTGACAGCATTACTGCGCTATATGCATTAAAAGAGCAATTGGAACAGCTTGATGACAGCACGGCTAAAGAAGTTTTGGTACATATATATGATTTACTGAACTATAAAAAATCCGCATATGATTTGCTTTCTGAAATTGGAGACCTTTCGGATATTAAGGTTAAGAAACGATTAGCAAAGATGAAAACTTATGCAGAAAATTGGGCAAATAGTTTCGCTATACCAAAACCTAAAACCTCAGAGGATATTATAAAAGAAAAAGAAAGACTTATGGCTTTGGATATTCCTGAGTTTAGATATCATCCAAATCCTTTGGCAACCGGTGCATTTAATGAATCTAAAGAAGGAGTAATTTGTGATTGCTGCGGTAAAATTACCAATATATATTATGAAGCTCCATTTTATGCGGTCGATGATATTGATTACCTTTGTCCTACTTGCATTGCAAATGGAGATGCCGCAAAAAAATTTGATGGAACTTTTCAAGATGATTATTCTGTAGACGACGGTGTCAAAGATATGGATAGGCTTGATGAGCTGATTCACAGAACTCCGGGTTACTGCGGCTGGCAGCAGGAGTATTGGCGGGCACATTGCGGTGATTATTGTGCTTTTATTGGATATGTAGGTGCAGCGGAACTAAAGGCCTTAGGTGTAATGGAAGAAGTTTTAGACGATCCGTTATGGGATGAAGAACAAAAGGACTTAATTAAAAACTCTGTAAACGGTGGCAGTTTCCAGTGCTATTTGTTTCAATGCTTGCACTGCGGGAAACATATGCTTTGGATGGATGTAGATTAGAGAGCTTGCAGGTTAAATTGAAATAATACAGGAGGTTAGCTATGCTTGATAAAAACTGGTTAAAAAAATATGAAAATAAAAAAGAACTGCTTAGATGTAAACTTGATTTAGAATCATATTTCACGGAAAAGCAAATTGGAAATGCTTCAATGGATACACTGGAAATTGGAGAAGTTCACTTTCCTACAGGAAGAGTTTTAGCTTGTGACCCACTCGTTGAACTTGAAGATGCTTTGCCATACATACAGACTGTACCGGCAGGGACATATCCTATAACGATTTCAGTTATGGTCAGTGAGGAATTTGGAAATCGCTATGCTTGTGTTAAAGTTAAAATCAATGAAAATAAGCCGGTATATTACGACCTTGGCGTAGTCGGAACTGAAGACTTAGATGAAGAACTTGAAGAGGATGAGTATTTTGGATTTATCGTAGATGCGGGAATGGGATGTATTTTTGATGTAAAGACTCAGGAAGCATTTAAGTCATATTGGAATAAACGATGTAACGAGGAAGAGGATATTGACCCGTATAACGACCTTTTCTGTGATTTGTTGGATGAGAACTACAAAAAATATCCTAAATATCAGCGTGACTGCGGAGATTGGCTTAATTGGACTATCCCCGAAACTGATTTGAATATACCTATTTTTGCATCAGGATGGGGAGACGGTGTCTATCCGACATATTTTGGCTATGATGAGAATGGAGAAGTTTGTGGCATATATATCTTGTTTATTGATGTAACAGGGGAGACAGAAGATTAGCCGAAAAGTATTAAAGGATATTTTTGTTATAGGCAAACGATAACAGGAGTTAAAATATGCACAGCAATAATTATACATATGTTAATTTAAGGCAGAAACCTCAATTAAAAGAACAAGCTGCCACATGGTTTCATGATAAATGGAAAGTGCCGAAAGAAGCATATCTTGAATGTATGGAAGAGTATCTTAATAATGAAACAGAATACGGATGGTATTTTTGTTTAGATAAAGAGCATATTGCAGGAGGTCTTGGTGTAATAGAAAATGATTTTCATAACAGAAAAGACCTTAGCCCCAATGTATGCGCCGTATATACCGAAGAAGTATATCGCTGTAAGGGGATTGCAGGGAAATTACTCGATATGGTTGTAAAAGATATGAAATCAAAAGGAATAACACCTCTTTATTTGATTACAGAACATACTGATTTTTATGAAAGATATGGATGGGAGTTTTTATGCATGGTTAAGGGAGATGACGAGCCTGAGATGATGAGAATGTATATCCATAGATAAATTAAAAATATCGAGAAGTATATTTCCACTATGACAATGAAGACAGTATGAAGATGATAGAAAGATATTGTGAAAACATGAGTACGGCTGTTGACGAGAACGATGCGATGTGTTAATGTATACTGTAAAATTTGAAGTCTAAGAGAGGAAAGAAAAATGGAAGAAGGCCCCGAATGTCGAGGGAACTTATACCTTAAAAATGAAATAATTATATGTGTCAGAATATTTAAAAGGTACAGGAATTGGCGTATTTGAGCTATTTTCTGTGCCTTTTTGTGATTAAATTACGGAAATTAAAATATTTGAATAGGAGTTTGATTTTAAAATGAGTGCTTTACTTTTGCTTGCTGTCCTTATCGGTGTAAACGCAATGTTTGCAGCCACTGAGATAGCAGTAATATCAATGAATGATTTAAAGTTGAAAAACATGGCTGAGGCCGGAGACAAAAGAGCTGCCAGACTGGTTAATTTGACCGTTCAGCCTGCAAAGTTTCTTGCGACGATACAGGTTGCCATAACGCTGGCAAGCTTGCTGCAAAGTGCAGTAGCTGCGGAAAGCTTTGCCGATGCAATCGTTGCAAAACTTATCGCTGCCGGAGTAGGTGTTTCACCTATTATTCTCAAAGCTGGGTCTGTTATAGTTATTACACTGATACTTGCGTATTTTACCCTTGTTTTCGGTGAATTGGTGCCTAAAAGAGTAGCCATGAAAAAGTCAGAGGGCATCGCCCTTGGCATGTCGGGGACTCTTTATTGGGTGGCTAAAATTTTTGCACCTATAGTATGGCTGCTCACATCATCTACAAATTTAATACTGAGACTTTTGCGGATAAATCCTGAAGAAGAGGACAATGAAGTTACGGAAGAATCAATCCGCATGATGCTTGCAGAGGGAAAGGAGAAAGGAACTATTCAGCCGGAGGAAGACGAGATAATACAGAATATATTTGAGTTTGATGATATTACGGCTGAAGAACTTTGCACCCACAGGAGAGATGTTGAATGGCTTGATTTGGCTGATAGTCAAGAGGACTGGGATAAACTTATAAAAGAAACAAGATATCATAAATACCCCGTATGCGATGGAAGCCCCGACGAAATAAAAGGCGTTTTGGATGTGATGGATTATTATAATGAACCATTGGCAGACCGTAAGACGATGATTAAAAAAGCTGTTCTTGTTCCTGAAACCATGAAAGCCAACAGTCTATTTGAAAAGATGAGAGAAAAAGGCGAGTATTTTGCTGTGGTTATAGACGAATATGGCGGAATGACGGGTATTGCTACCCTTAGAGACATTATGGAGACAATTTTGGGAGAACTTTCCGAAGAAGAAGAGGGAGCAAAGAAACCTAAAGATATAGAAAGTTTATCGGAAAACAGATGGGTGATACAAGGATGTGCCGATTTAAAAGATGTATCAGAAGCATTGAAAGAGGAAATGCCTATAGACATATATGATATCTTTAATGGTTTTATATGCGGTATTTTGGGAAGAATACCGGAAGAGGGAGAAACTTTCAGCTGTAAATGGCAGGATTATCTTATAACCGTACATGATGTTAAAAACCATATGATTCAAAGTGCTACAGTAGAGTTAGGACTTAAAGGCGAGCAGTAGATAATATAAGAATAAATTAAGGTTAAAAGACGATAATTTGACCTATAAAACCCCCTGAAAGCCAAAGTTGATTAATATCAATCAGGCAACAGGGGGTTGTTTTTTAGATGTTATTATTCGGCATTATTTTCCTGAGGCGTCATCATATATGTTATTATGCCTCCTGCAAAGTTGTCTTTAGTTCTCGATGTTATACCCAGTGCAATTATATGGGTGTTTTCGTTTTTCCCTTTAAGTATTCCGCATGGTGTAAGCTCAGGCATGTTGATACTTTTTAGCTTGATACTCTGGTATTCGCTGTATGCTTCTCTGAATTTCACTTCAAAAGGTTGGTTTGATTCATCTATGGTAAAAGGTGCATATTGAGAAACAACACTCCATTCAAATCCAGACAGTCCGCATGTGGTCTGATATGCTTCGGAAACTTCAGCAAGAAGAGCCGGATCCCAGGAATATGCAGCAACACTCATGTTGAATTTTTTGTCGGCAGTGCTTACATATCCAATATTGGTAAGTGATGCAATATCTCCGTTGTCGTCTTTATAATGAACACCGCTCATGGCAGTATACATAAGACTTACTACGGCATCTGCATGGGCAGAATCTATTACATGAGAAGGAGTCTGAACTACTTCATAAGTATATTGAGCTTGTGGATAGTCGTCACCGTATTTATCGTAGAATTTTTCTATCGCTTTATCCAATTTTGCTTCCAGTTTTTCAGAAATATCAGGACTTACAGTTATGGTTGCCGATGCTGATGATGGCAGCAGCTGAGCATCTGAACCGCCTGCGAAATCCGCCAGTTCAAACCATATAGACCCGGATTTTAGATTGGCCAGTTGATTTCCCAATATCTTTACAGGGTTTGGAGCGGAAGCGGTATCTGTAGATAATTTTTCTGTAGGTATACCGGAAATAGTTATCTTGTATGCGCTTGAATAAGTCGGAGTTTTATATGAAAGCGGCTTACTGAGGAGATATTCTTCATATCCGCCTGTAACGGTTGAAACTCTTGAAGTCGAAGATCCACCCATGAAGAAAATTTCCGAACCGTCCTCAAAATATTTAGCGGATAAATTCTCCGCACCTGTAAGGCCGCCGTTTTCTTCAGAAGTAAATATCACTTTGTAAGCTCCGTGAGGGCGGTCGTTCTTGGCAATAACGAGAGCTGAAACAATTCTGTCGATATAAGAACTCATTGATGCATAATCATATCCGCAAATTATTACAGCAGGTGCATTGGATTCCATGCCCTCAGTAGCATTTACAGAAAAAATAACATTGTTGGATTTATCGGTTTTTACATCCAGTCCTTTGTTTTTACCCCAGTTGGATAAATATTCCGCAACAGAAACCTGATCAGTCATTGATGCCAGAGAATCACGCAGATCAGTCTCATAAGCTGATATACGGGTTTCAACGGTTTCTTTAAGTGAAGGCGGCTTGTTGGTATTGCCTTTGTTTATAAAATAAAAGGCGGCGCAGCCTATTGCTGCCACTGCTATTATGATGATTGCAGCGATAATTGTTTTTCTTTTCTTGTTCATATTCTTTATCCTTTGTCTTTTTACAGAAAGTATTTAATTTTCACTCAAAAAAATATATAATATAATAGCACAAAAAAGTTGATTGTGGCATAACTTCATAGAAAATTCACATAAAAGTAAGAAATGAAAAGAGGTGCTTTATATGGAAGCGGAAAGAATCATTTTGAGAGACAGTAATTTTGATGATTGCAGTAAATTTGCAAAATGGGAGACGGACCCTTTTGTCAATACTTTCTTTACCATTGATGATGGCAGGGATTATGAAGAAATAGCAAGGGAGTTTATAGAAAGAAGCGAAGATGAAACAAAAAGGCAGTTTACGATTTGCCTAAAAGATACAGGAGAGGCCATAGGAAGAATATACATAAGCAATATAGACCATCATTACGATTCCCTTGATATAACGAGAATATATATAGCAGAGAGAGAGAACAGAGGAAAGGGTTACGGCGAAGAAGCTCTTCGCAAAACTGTTAAATGGGCTTTTGAAGAAATGAATGTAGAAAGAGTTACACTTGACCATTTTACCGATAACATTAAGGCATCGTCATTATACGACAAGGTAGGGTTTGTAAGAGAGGGGATAATGCGTCACGGAGGCAAAAAGAACGGAATATATATAGACATGTGTCTGAGGTCGATGCTTAGAGAAGAATATTTTTCAAATAAATGAAAAACCTATTGACACCCGCAGTTATTAGTGGTAGATTCTTTATGCAACCACAAGATATAGTGCTTGGTATATAAAAAAGAAAGTGGGAAATATATGGAAAGTATTAAAAAAATAACAAAGAGAGACGGAAGAACCGTAGATTTTGATGTAGATAAGATTGCAGAGGCAATATTTAAAGCCGCACAAGTTTTAGGCGGTAAAGATAGAGATATGGCCATGTATTTGGCTAAACAAACAGAGCTTTATTTGCTGGAAGTTTGTCACAATAAGATTCCTACAGTTGAGCAGATTCAGGACGCTGTAGAAAAAATTCTGATTGAAAACGGACATGCCCGCACAGCAAAAGAATATATACTTTACAGAGCAGAACGCACCAGAGTTCGTGACATGAACACGAAGCTGATGAAAATATATGAGGACCTAACATTTAAAGAAGCAAAGGAAAACGAAATAAAGCGTGAGAATGCCAATATCGACGGCAACACAGCCATGGGTACCATGCTCAAATACGGTTCGGAGGGCGCTAAGGAATTTTATAAGATGTATGTTATAGACCCTAAGCATGTTAAAGCACATGAGAGCGGAGACATTCATATTCATGATATGGATTTCTATACTTTGACCATGACATGCTGCCAGATAGATTTGGTTAAGCTGCTTAAGGGTGGATTTTCAACCGGTCACGGTCATTTAAGGGAACCTAACGATATTGAAAGTTATGCAGCTCTTGCATGTATAGCTATTCAGTCAAATCAGAATGACCAGCATGGCGGACAGTCAGTGCCTAATTTTGATTACGGCATGGCTCCGGGAGTAAAGAAAACATATAAGAAACTTTATTGGACAAATTTGGGCAAGATGCTTGACTTCCTCGAAAATGTAGAAGACGGCGTAGACAAAATGAAAGCCCTTGAAAATAAAATAGAAAAAGAACATGGTGTATATCCTTGCATGTCTTGGGATAATAACTACAGAGAACTTGAACTTGAAGAACTCAAAAAGATTATACCTGAGGAAGATGCAATAAATATGCAAGAAAGGGCTGCAAAATTTGCCGATAAGGAAATAAGAAGAAAGACTTACCAGGCTATGGAAGCTCTGATACACAATCTGAATACCATGCATTCCAGAGCGGGCGCCCAGGTTCCTTTCAGCTCAATAAATTACGGAACAGATACAAGCCCTGAGGGCAGACTGGTTATGGAATCGGTGATGCTTGCTACAGAAGCAGGTCTTGGTAACGGTGAGACCCCTATATTCCCTATACAGATATTCAAAGTAAAAGAGGGAGTAAGCTACAATCCGGAAGACCCTAACTATGATTTGTTCAAATTGGCTTGCAGAGTATCGGCAAAGAGATTGTTCCCTAACTTTTCGTTCCTGGATGCGCCGTTTAATAAGCAGTATTATGTTGAGGGAGACCCTAACACGGAATGTGCTTATATGGGATGCAGAACGAGAGTTATAGGTAATGTATATGATCCGACAAGAGAAATCGTAACAGGTAGAGGAAATCTCAGCTTTACCTCGATAAATCTGCCGAGACTGGCAATAAAGGCAAAGGGCGATCTTGACATGTTCTTTGAGGGTCTCGACCACATGATAGATATAGCTTGCGACCAGCTTTACGACAGATTTAAAATACAGTCCCAAAAGAAAGTCAAGAACTTCCCGTTCCTCATGGGACAGGGTATATGGCTTGATTCTGACAAGCTGGGTCCTGACGATACGATAGAAGAGGTGATTAAACACGGAACTCTTACGGTAGGCTTTATAGGATTGGCAGAATGCCTCAAGGCGCTTACAGGAAAGCATCACGGCGAGTCAAAGGAAGCTCAGATACTGGGACTTGAAATAGTCGGATACATGAGAAAGAGAATGGACGAGCTTGCAAGGAAGACCGGCCTTAACTGGTCTCTCATAGCAACTCCGGCAGAGGGTTTGTCCGGCAGATTTGTAAGGATAGATAAAGAAAAGTACGGTGTTATAGAGGGAGTTACCGACAGAGATTATTATACAAACAGTTTCCATGTGCCTGTGTACTATGACATAAATGCTTTTGATAAAATCAGAATAGAAGCTCCTTATCACGAGCTTACCAACGGCGGTCATATTTCATATATAGAACTGGATGGAGATCCTCTCAAGAATTTGGACGCCTTTGAGAAAGTCGTAAGATGTATGAAAGAATCCGGTGTAGGATACGGCTCCATAAACCATCCTGTAGACAGAGATCCTTGCTGTGGTTATACCGGAATTATCGATAACGAATGTCCTCTTTGTCACAGAAGAGAAGAAGACGGTGATGTGGGATTTGAAAGAATCCGCAGAATAACAGGATATCTGGTTGGTACGATGGATCATTGGAACAGTGCCAAATCAGCAGAAGAAAGCGATAGGGTCAAACATGATGTTCAAACAGGATTTGAAAAACTTTAATACTATAAGATTGGCGGGAGTTGTCCGGGAATCCATCGTAGATGGCCCCGGACTTCGCTTTACGGTATTTTGTCAGGGATGTCCTCATGGATGTAAGGATTGTCATAATAAAGATACTCATGATTTCAACGGAGGATATGACTGTGAAATAACCAAGATAATAAATGCGGTAGAAGAAAATCCACTGCTGGATGGTGTTACATTTAGCGGAGGAGAGCCGTTTTGTCAACCGGAAAGCTTTTACAATCTGGCTGTAGAGCTGAGGAAAGTAAGACCGGAGCTGAATCTGATGGCATACAGCGGATATACTTACGAAGAACTGATTTCCATGAAAAATGAAGCAGTCGATAAGCTTTTGTCGCAGATAGATATTCTGGTTGACGGCAGATATGTGGCAGAACTTAGGGATTTGACGCTGCTTTTCAGAGGAAGCAGTAATCAACGCCTGATAGATATGGAAAAGACACGAAAAGAGGGGCATGTTGTTTTAGCTGAAAAATATATGAAATAAATTTATTGCCGCTTTATTAAAAGGGACAACACGAACTTAAAGGTTGCTTAAAAGCAGCCTTTTTTATTTGAGAAATTTTCCGAAAGGAGATTTGTATTAAGGCTGAAAGTAACCAATGATGAGACTAAAACATATAATGACTATGAAAGGCAAGTTTGTCTGCCATGGTTTTTAACCGGGCTTTATAAATTTGTCTAAGAGAGGAGTTAAATATGGAAAAAAAGTCAGCATCCCAAAATTACCGGTTTCTTGCCATCATGATTTTAGCGATGGCAGCAGGATGTATCACAGGTTGGATTATACCTGAATTAGGTCTTAAGATAAAACCACTGGGAACATTGTTTATAAATATGATGTTTTGTGTGGTAGTTCCCCTTGTATTTACATCAATAGCAGGGTCTATAGCCAATATGAGCAGTCTGAATCGTGCAGGCAGAATAATGACAACCACGATAGTGACATTTGTAATAACAGGAGTCATAGCAGCAGTTATCATGTTTATACTAATGAAAATATTCCCGCCCGTTCTTGAAGCATGGGGCAACATTACAGCAGAGGAAATGGGAGACCATGCTACATTGGCAGACATGATTGTAAACTTTTTTACAGCCGAAGATTTTGTGGGATTGCTCAGCCGCAAGGCGATGCTGCCCCTTATAGTGTTTTCGGTGATTTTCGGTTTTGCAGCCAATTTGGCCGGTGGGGCTGAAACTATGGCAGCCAAATTTCTTTCCAACATGACAGATGTAATGATGAAGTTTGTAAAGATTATAACTTATTATGCACCAATAGCTTTTTTCGCTATATTTGCCGATTTGGTGGCAAATTACGGAAGCGCCATAACGGAATCTTATGGAAGAGCTATGATGGTGTATTATCCTCTTTGTTTCATTTACATATTCACAGCATTCCCTCTGTTTGCATGGTTTGGAGGAGGCAGACACGGAATAAGAACTATGTTTGCACATATAGCTAAACCGGCAATAGTTTCTCTTGGAACATGTTCATCTGCTGCAACCATACCTACCAATATGGAAGTAGCAGAGGAAACAGGAATTCCAAAAGATGTAAGCGATATGGTTCTGCCGCTTGGGGCAACCATGCATATGGATGGCTCATGTTTTTCCTGTGTACTTAAGATTGCATTCGTTCTTGGAGTATTCGGAACTCCGATGGAGTGGAGTCAGCTACCTGTAATAGTATTGATAGCAGTTCTTTCCTCTGTTGGAATGTCAGGTGTCCCCGGCGGAGGATATATAGGGGAATATATTATATGTTCTATTTTCTTCCCTACTCAGATAGAATTGGCATTTCCGATACTTGTGGCTATAGGCAATCTTGTGGATCCTCCGGCAACTATGATAAATGCGGCAGGGGACTATGTAGTATCATATCTGGTGGCTCGCTTTACAAACGGGAAAGATTGGCTTGAAAAAGCGATAAGAGAAAAGAAAGAAGATATATCTAAAACGCTTTTATAATTTTGCATTTAAAATTTTTTAAAAAAGGCTTATTTTGTTGCAAATAGAGAGGTGGAGAAGTATACTTCTTTTGCGTTTAATGAGCGGTTATCATATCATTTTCTGCATCAAAAGTATTACTGAAATTAAGTATATTTTATAATACAATCCCTACAAAACAGAGAGGAGAGATATTTATGAAAAAGTTTTTAGGATTGTTGCTGAGCCTTACATTGATTATGACATTATCTCCGATAAATGTATTTGCACAAGAAAATTCAGGCAGTAATGTTCCAAATACATATTCGGAGGAGATTGAGATTAAAGATGATGGGTTTAGAGCGTTACTTAATGAAACTCTTTCTAACAAGTTAGGGCAATCAAGAGACCCCAAAGCTCCGATTACTCAAAATGAAATGAGTTTTATAGAAAATCTTGAAATCAATAAATTTAGCAGTGATATAAAAGTTCAAGATATTGCCGGTATTGAGCATGCTGTTGATTTGAAATACTTAACTATTTATGAAGAAGTATCGGGTATTGAAAATATAAGCTCTTTATCTTCTATTGAGTATTTAAAAATTGATGATTTTGAAACGATAGGTGCCGATTTAAGTTTTTTAGGTAATAAACCTAATTTAGTTACATTGATTTACAATAGTTCAAATGGACTTAAGTCATTATCCGGATTAACACCTGAAAAAGCACCAAAGCTTAAAACATTAATATTTACAAACAGTACAAACTTAAATGATATATCAGCTTTAAGTAATGTAGGTTTTAAAAATTTACAGGAATTAGATCTAAATGGAACTGCAGTTAAAGATATAACTCCTTTGAAAGGTTATACATCATTAAAAGAATTGGATTTGGAAAAAATTGCAATCACAAATGATAATAGGGTAGGTTACATTGAGACTGTACAGTCATTAACAAATCTGGAAAGCTTACATTTACCATATTGTAAGTTAGAAGACAGCGATACGGTTATGTTTAAACCGCTAGTCAATCTTAAGAGGTTAGTACTGAATATAAATGAGTTGACTAACACAGATTTTTGTTCATTTTTACCTGAAGGTTTGGAAACTTTAGGTCTACATGGAAATGATATCAAGAGTGCAGACAATCTAACTAGATTTAAAGACCTAAAAATATTAGGTATAGGTAATAACAATATAACAGATTTAAGTTTTTTAAATAGTTTTGCATCTCTTAAGGATTGGGGTGTACGACACGCTGAAGGCGATAAAGGTTTTCCGACTCACGAAAGACATGAAATAGAAATTCATAGAACATCTATTATAAATAAAATAGTTGAGATTGAAAATCCGTTTAAAGGAGTTGATGGTAATTATATCTCATTTGATGGAGTAAAATATGAACCAAAAGACATTGGTCTTGTTGCTGAGGTAACAAGCGCAGCACCTTATGATAAACTTACAATTAAATTCAGCAAAGATACAAATATAATTTATTTAGACGCACCATATACTGCAACCTTGAACAATGGCCTTAATTTAAATGCAGAAATGAATCTTGTCTTGAGAATCGTTGGAGACACTCATGTTCATAAATGGGGCGAAACACAATATGAATGGTCAGCTGATAATGCAACATGTACAGCAAAAAGAACATGTACAGAAGATAAAAACCATGTTGAAACAGAAACAGCAAATGTAGTCAAAAAGGTTGTAAAACCTGCTACTTGCACTGAAAAAGGGACGACAGAATACACTGCAACATTTAATAATACATGGGCAGCTAAGCAAACAAAGACCATAGAAGATATTGAGATGTTAGACCATTCGTATAAAGATACATGGTCCTTTGATGATGATAGTCATTGGCATGCATGTGAAGCGTGTGGACACAAAAAAGATGTGACAGCTCATACATATGAATGGATTGTGGATAAAGAAGCTACTGAGGAAGATGAGGGCTTAAAACATCAAGAATGTACAGTTTGCAGTCACAAGTTGCCGCCGGTGGAAATCCCTCAAATAGAGAAACCGGATGTTCATGTGCATCAATGGGGCGAAACAGAATATGAATGGTCAGCTGATAATGCAACATGCACAGCAAAGAGAACATGTACACTGGATAGCAGCCATGTAGAGCATGAGACAGTACAAGTTGTGAAAAAGGTTATAAAACCTGCTACAGATACAGAGAGGGGAACAACAGAATATACTGCGGCTTTTAAGAATTCATGGGCTAAGGAACAGACTAAAATTATTGATGATATAGATCCTGTTGTAACTGTACCTAATACAGACTCATCAGGTATCCCACCTACAGGTGACAGAACGAATATAGGATTATATGCAAGCCTCATTATAATGAGCGGATTAAGTTTAGCTTTATTATTTATGTGGAAGAGAAAAAAAGCATTAGATAATAAATAAACAGTTGGTATAAAGATACTCCAATAAAACGGAGTATCTCAGACTGTAGACAAAAGCCCGGCTCATACGAGAGCAAGGGCTTTTTCTGTAT
>CAJMLH010000005.1 GCA_905214195.1 uncultured bacterium | reverse complement strand
ATTGTTCATAAATTGTCCTCTTTTCTTTTGATTATTACATTCTATGAGTAGGACAAGGTTTTATGACAAAAAAAGATGTCGGTTTTATTTAAAACCGACATCTAAAGTATATTATTCTACCGGAACTGTCCAGCCTCTCTTGTCTTCTATGGCACCTGTCTGTATACCATAAAGCTCATCATATAATTTTTGGGAAAGTTCTCCTATTTCACCATTGTTTATAACTAAATTTTTATCGTTCCAATAAAGCTCTCCTACCGGCGAAATTACAGCAGCAGTTCCGGTTGCAAATACTTCTTCCAATTTGCCCTCTTCTCCTGCTTTGAAAACATCTTCGATTGTAAAGCGTGTTTCGTTTACTTTGTAACCCCACTCTTTCATAACTTCTATCATGGAAGCACGAGTTATTCCGGGAAGAATTGTTCCGACCAGTGAAGATGTATATATTTCTCCGTCTATTTTGAAGAAAGCGTTTGAAGTTCCGATTTCTTCGACATATTTTTTCTCTTTTGCATCGAGCCAGAGAACTTGATCAAATCCCATATCATGGGCTTTTTTTTCTGCAATCATGGCAGCTGCATAGTTACCGCCGATTTTTGCAAAGCCTGTACCGCCCATTGCAGACCTTATATATTCATTTTCAACATATATCTTTGTAGGTGCAAGACCATGTTCATAATAAGGTCCGACAGGACTGAGAATGATTATGAATTTATATGTTTCAGATGCAGCTACCCCCAAGAAAGGCTGTGTTGCAATTATAAACGGTCTTATGTAAAGTGCTGTATTCTCCTTTTCCGGAATCCAGTCTTTATCTACACTTACAACGGCTTTTACCGCATCCACAAACAGTTCTTCGTCCATTTGCGGCATACACATTCTTGCATTGGTGTTATTGGTTCGTTTTGCATTCATATCAGGTCTGAAAAGCTGAACTTTACCGGACTTTGTTTTATATGCCTTAAGACCTTCAAACATCTCCTGTCCATAATGAAATACAGTAGATGCAGGGTCTAATGAAAGAGGTGCATAAGGAACAACCTGTCCGTCGTGCCATCCGTTTTCAATGTCATAATCCATTACAAACATATGGTCTGTAAAAATTTTACCAAAAGGCAGATGATTGGGATCAGGTTTTGCTTTTGGATTTTTTGTAAGTGTTACTTTGAATTTATTACTCATATATTCATCTCCTGTCTATTTTAAAACGGCACCAGTATTAGCTGAGGATACAAGTCTTGCATATCTTGAGAGCCAGCCTTTGGTTATATTAGGCTGAGGTTTTACATATGAAGCTTTTCTCTTCTCAAATTCTTCATCGGAGACACGAGCATTTATAGAGTATTCGGGAATATTTATATCTATTATGTCCCCCTCTTGAATCAAACCGATAAGTCCTCCATCTGCGGCTTCAGGACTTACATGTCCTATAGAAGCTCCTCTGCTGGCTCCGCTGAAACGGCCGTCTGTAATAAGTGCTACAGTCTTGTCGAGTCCCATACCTGCAAGTGCGCTGGTAGGATTAAGCATTTCCCTCATTCCCGGGCCGCCCTTAGGACCCTCGTATCTTATTACAACAACCTGACCGTCTTTGATTTTTCCGTCATAGATTGCGGAAATTGCATCATCTTCACAGTCAAATACTCTTGCAGGTCCTGAATGAACAAGCATTTCAGGTGCAACTGCACTTCTTTTAACTACGCAGCCGTCTTTTGCTATATTTCCCCATAATATCGCTATACCGCCTGTTTCGCTGTACGGCTCGTCTACTGTTCTTATAGCGCCTGTATTTCTTATTGTACGGCCTTTGATGTTTTCTCCTACAGTCTTGCCGCTTACAGTCAGAAGAGATGTATCTATCAGACCCTTTGAAGCAAGCTGAGCCATTACTGCCGGAACACCGCCTGCATTATCCAGATCATGCATATGTGTGCCTCCTGCCGGAGCAAGGTGGCATAGGTTAGGTGTTACACGGCTTATTTCATTAAAAGTATTAAGATCCAATTCTACTCCTGCTTCATGTGCAATAGCAAGAAGATGGAGTACACTGTTTGAAGAACATCCAAGAGCCATGTCGCATGCTATTGCATTTCTAACTGACTTTTCATTTATTATGTCTCTTGCTGTTATATTTTTTTCAATAAGATCCATTATCGCCATGCCTGCATGTTTTGCAAGCATTATTCTTCTTGATGAGACTGCCGGTATGCTTCCGTTACCGGGAAGAGCAATTCCGATGGCTTCACATAAGCAGTTCATACTGTTGGCTGTATACATTCCCGAACATGATCCGCATCCCGGGCATACATTTTGTTCATACTCTTTTAAACCCTCATCATCTATGATGCCTGCTTTTCTTGCTCCGACAGCTTCAAACATTTTTGACAGGCTTGTTTCAGTATCGTTTACAAGTCCTGACATCATAGGACCTCCTGAACATACTATTGCAGGAAGATCCATTCTTGCTGCGGCCATTACCATTCCCGGAACTATTTTGTCGCAGTTAGGTACTAACACCATACCATCAAAGGCATGAGCCATTACCATGGTTTCGGTACTGTCGGCAATTAACTCACGACTTGCAAGAGAATATTTCATGCCTATATGTCCCATAGCGATACCATCGCATACACCGATTGCAGGAACCATTATAGGTGTTCCGCCTGCCATTCTTACACCGGCTTTTACTGCTTCTGTCACTTTATCAAGATGCATATGACCGGGAACTATTTCGCTGTGGGCAGAAACTACTGCAACGAGAGGTTTTGCCAATTCTTCTTCTGTATATCCCATGGCGTAGAAGAGGCTCCTCATAGGAGCTTTTTCTACACCTTCTGTAACAAGTTTACTTCTGTTTTTCATATTTATCCTCTTATTTCTTCAGCCAGCTCATCATTTTTCTCAGTTCAGCGCCTGTTTTGCAGAGCAGATGAGAAGCCTCTTTCTTTCTTGTTGCAAGGAATCTTGCCTTTCCGCCGGCATTGAATTCCTGAATGAATTCGCTTGCGAAAGTTCCGTCCTGAATTTCATCAAGAACTTTTTTCATTTCTTTTCTTGTATCTTCTGTGATGATTCTCTTACCTGTTCTGTAGTCGCCGTATTCTGCTGTATTTGAAATGGAGTATCTCATCTTGTCAAATCCGCCTTCATTGATAAGGTCTACGATAAGCTTCATTTCGTGGATACATTCAAAGTATGCCATTTCAGGTTCATAGCCTGCTTCCACTAAAGTATCGAATCCTGCTTTCATCAGCTCACATACACCGCCGCAGAGAACTGCCTGCTCACCGAATAAATCTGTTTCTGTTTCTTCTTTGAATGTTGTTTCAAGAATTCCGGCTCTTCCTGCTCCGATTCCGCATGCATAAGCAAGAGCATAATCCTTTGCCTTTCCGGAAGCGTCCTGATATACTGCTATAAGGCTTGGAACTCCTTTACCGTCAACATACTGGCTTCTTACAGTGTGTCCCGGGCCCTTAGGAGCTATCATTATAACATCAAGATCTTTTGATGGAACAATCTGATTGAAATGAATATTGAATCCGTGAGCAAAAGCAAGTACATTGCCCGGTTTCATATGCTTTTCTATCTGTTCCTTGTAAAGTTTTGCCTGAAGTTCATCAGGAGTCAGAATCATTACAATATCACCTGCTTCTGCTGCTTCTTCAACACCCATTACTTTAAGTCCTGCTGCTTCTGCTTTTGCAGTGTGGGCAGAGCCCGGTCTGAGACCTACTACTACATTTGCACCACTTTCTTTGAGGTTCATGGCATGGGCATGTCCCTGACTTCCGAATCCGATTACAGCTACTGTTTTGCCGTCTAACATTGCAAAGTTACAATCTGAATCATAATACTTATTAACCATTTTTTTAATCTCCTTTTTTTGTGTAATTATTTATTTTTCGATACCGGTGATACCGGTTCTGCAAATATCTATTATGTTATAATCTGAAAGCACATCTAAAAATGCATCTAATTTTTCAGGTGCTCCTGTAAGCTCAAGAACCATTTCATCTTTTGTGAAGCTTATTATTTTGGCTCTGTAAATGTCAACTACTTCTTTGATTTCCTTGCGAGTGTCGTTTCCAACGGCTATTTTTACCATAAGGAGTTCACGGAAGAAACTTTGTTTGCTGTCGAGAGTTTTTATGCTTCTTACAACCTCAAGTTTTTCAGTCTGAGCTACTATCTGATTGAGCGTCAGGGTATCACCCTCAAAAGTAATTGTTATTCTTGACACGCCGGGGTCATTGGTTGCAGATACGGTAAGAGAGTCTATATTGAATCCTCGTCTTCCATATAAGTTTACTACTCTTGTCAATACATTGGCTTTATTATCGACATAGATGCTGACTACTTCTTTTTTCATGTTCTTCCTCCTATTCAAACAGCATATCATCTATGGTTTTGCCGTTTGGAATCATAGGCAAAACTTTGTTTTCAACTGCTATGTTGCAGTCAATCCATACAGGCCCTTTTATATTCTTGGCTTTCTCATAGGCTTCTTTAAGCTCATCCATATTATTTACTCTGAATCCATGTCCTCCGAAAGCTTCAATAAGCTTCACAAAATCAGTTTTCCTTTCAGGTACGGTATTAGAATAACGCTTGCCATAGAAAGCAGTTTGCCACTGATAAACCATTCCCAGAACCTGATTGTTAAAGATAACTGTTATTATAGGAAGCTCGTTGGAAACCGCCGTACATGCTTCGTTAAGATTCATGTGGAAAGAACCGTCTCCTGTAAGATGAATAACTCTCTTATCAGGATTTCCTACTTGTGCACCTATTGCAGCTCCGTAACCGAAGCCCATGGTTCCAAGACCGCCGCTTGAGAGGAAGTTACCCGGAGCAGTCTGTTTTACATACTGAGCAGCCCACATCTGATGCTGACCTACATCAGTAACATATATAGTTTCTTTATCGGTATTATCACATAAGTATTCAATTATTTCCTGTGGATTCATCTTGCCGTTGGCCTGGGTGAGCTTCATAGGTTTTTCATTGTTCCAGTCATTTATCTGCGCAAGCCAGTCACCGTGATCGGCATTATTTACCAGCGGTTCGAGAATATTGAGAACTTCTTTGCAGTCGCCGATTATATAGTCCGTAACTGCGACATTTTTGCCTATTTCACTCTTATCTATATCTATTTGAAGAACCTTTGCTTTTTTACCGAACTGATCCGGCTTTAATGCTACTCTGTCGCTGAATCTACATCCCAGTGTAAGAATCAAGTCGGCTTCCGCAATGCTTTTGTTTGCTGCATAAGAGCCATGCATACCAAGCATGCCGAAATATCTTTCGTTTGAAGAAGGAACAGCTCCCATACCCATCAAAGTGGTTACCATAGGTATATCGGCTTTTTCTGCAAGTTCAAGAACCTCTCTGTAACTTTCAGAAGCAATAACTCCGCCCCCTACTTGAATTACAGGTTTTTTTGATTCATTTATGTACTCTGCAAACTTTTTGGCTTTCTCATCATCAATATTAGAAGGGATTTCTTTTAGAGGAAGCGGTTCTGCCGGTATGTAATCTACTATTGCATCTGTTACATCTTTTGTTATATCCACCAAAACAGGACCTTTTCTGCCCTCATTTGCAATTCTGAAAGCATTTCTTAATGCGTCGGCAAGATCGTTTATGTCGTTAACAAAATAGTTGTGTTTTGTGATAGGGAAAGTTACACCTGTTATGCATATTTCCTGAAAAGCATCTCTTCCTATCAGATGGTTACCAACATTGGCAGTTATAAATACAGTAGGAATGCTGTCCATATAAGCTGTGGCAATACCTGTAACCAGGTTTGTCGCTCCCGGTCCGCTGGTAGAAAAAGCAACTCCTGTTTTTCCGGTTGCTCTTGCATAACCATCGGCGGCATGGGCTCCGCCCTGTTCATGAGCTACAAGTATATGTTTTATTTTGTCACTGTATTTGTAAAGCTCATCGTAAAGAAATAATGCAGTTCCTCCGGGATAACCGAATACTGTGTCTACTCCGTGTTCCAGCAATACATTCATAACCAGTTCAGCACCTGTCATTTTCATTTTAATGTTCCTCCGTTCCCTTTATATAATCGATAAACTGACGGGCGCTTCTCCCTGAAACACCGCCGTGGCGTACTTCCCATTTGTTGGCTTCACTGTGCAGTACATCAAAATCGATCATTATTTTTTCTCGAATAGCTAAAACTTCAATTATATGATGAAATTCTTCCCTTGTAGGTTTTCCGTAGTATATCTGTACGCCGAATCTATCTGCAAGACTTAGCTTTTCTTCTATGGAATCACTCCTGTGAAGGTCACCGTCATGTTCCATATCATCTCTGCCTTTCCAAGTTTCTTTGATAAGATGTCTTCGGTTGGATGTAGCATATATCAGCACATTTTCAGGTCTTTGTTCAAGGCCTCCTTCTATTACAGCCTTTAGATATTTGTACTCTGTTTCAAAATCTTCAAAGGAAAGGTCATCCATATATATAATAAAACGATAATTTCTTCTTTTTACAGCAGTTATAATCTTGTTTAAGTATCGCATCTGATGTCTGTAGACTTGTATTATTCTCAGACCGTCGTCATAATACTGATTGGCAAGGGCTCTTATGCTTGTGCTTTTGCCGGTTCCTCCGTCTCCAAACAAAAGAACATTGTTAGCAGGCTTTTTCTTAAGGAAAGCTGTAGTATTGCCCGTAAGCTTTTCCTTTTGCACCTGATATCCGATAAGGTCGGAAAGCTTTATTTGGGAAAGTGTTCTGACAGGCACAAAATACGGTTCCTCATGCTCTGTATCTACCGAAAAAGCTTTGTTTAATCCTAAGACGCCCACGCCGTTTTCCATATAGAATTGCGATATATCTTCGTAGAAATTTTCAGATGAAGATAACTGATTGCATAACTTGTTAATTACTTTTCCCGCATCTGAGACAGGTTCATCTGATTCATAGTTTTTAAGAAGTTCAAAGCAATCTGTTTTTAATACCTTGTCAAGTTCACTAAGATCAAAATTGAATATTTCGGAAAGAATATTGCAGTCACGCTTTGCAAATATATTTTCATGTACTGAATCGTTTCTTTCCGCAGAGAGTGAAAAAGGGTTTTCGTTGTATGCTATGTATAGTGCAACTGTACTTTTCCACAGATTACCGCTGAATCCGTATTTTGAAGCAGTTTTAAGAATACTTCTCACTGCTTGATATGCTCTTGATGTTACATCTTCACCATTTTCGGCTTTGCGATATATAGATGCGATTTCATCAAGAATTGTTCGTCCTTCTCCGGCGGAAAATATAATAAGATTTTCAAGTAAGTTATACATATTTCAATTTACCTCAGCTTTTCTGCGAATAAATCTCCCATTTCAGAAGTTGTTACTTGCTTGCATCCGTTCGTCATTATATCGGGCGTTCTGTAACCATCTTCAAGGACTGATTTGACAGCATTCTCAATAGCATTCGATTCGTTTACAAGTCCAAAAGTATATTTTAACATCATTGCCACCGAAAGTACAGTGGCTGTTGGATTGGCTTTGCCGGTTCCTGCAATGTCGGGAGCTGAGCCGTGTACCGGCTCATACATTCCGAAATTCCCCTCGGCAAGACTTGCAGACGGCAGCATACCTATGGAGCCTGTTATCATACTGGCTTCATCTGAAAGGATATCGCCGAAAATATTGTTTGTAACTATTACATCGAATTGTTTCGGATTATACACAAGCTGCATTGATGCATTATCCACATAAAGGTTTTCAAGCGTAACCTCAGGATATTTTTCCGTAACCTTTGCCACCGTTTTTCTCCAGAGTCGTGAGCTTTCAAGTACATTTGCCTTGTCTACGCTGGTTACTTTTTTATTCCTTTTCATTGCCATGGAAAACGCTGTTTCTGCTACTCTTTCCACTTCTTTTTCCGAATAAGCCTCAATATCGTAGGCTGATTTGCCCATATCGCCGCTGTCTTTTATTCCTTTTTCTCCGAAATATATACCACCTGTAAGTTCTCTTACTACTAAGATATCAAGTCCACCTCTGACTTTTTCTTCTTTTAGAGGACATGCGTCTTTAAGCTGATCGAACATAATTGCAGGTCTGAGATTTGCAAAGAGTCCCAAGGCTTTTCTAAGACCTAAGAGTGCTCTTTCGGGACGCAGGTCTCCGGGAAGATTATCCCATTTAGGACCGCCCACTGCTCCAAGCAGTACAGCATCTGCTTCTTTGGCTGATTTTACGGTTTCTTCAGGTAGACATTTGCCTGTTTTGTCAATAGCATCTCCTCCTGCGGCAAGATATTCGTATTCAAATACATGACCGAACTTCAGACCGACTGTATCTAAAACCTTTACGGCTTCTTTTATAACTTCAGGGCCGATACCATCTCCCGGTATTACGGCTATTTTATAACTCATACTGATATATCTCCTTTCAATCAGGCTACATTATAACGCTTATCAGTTTAGGGTCATAGCCTGCGTTTTTGAGAGCTTTACATATTTTGTTCTTATGTTCACTGCCAAAAGCTTCGATAGTTATTTTTAACTCCACGGCAGCCGTGCGGTTGGTCGTTACAAACTGGTTATGCTCAAGCTTTACTACATTGCCTTGCTCTTTTGCTATGGTAGATGCTACTCTTACAAGTTCTCCCGGTTTATCAGGCAGAAGTACAGAAACTGTAAATATTCTGTCTCTCATTATAAGACCAAGCTGAACTACAGATGACATTGTAATTATGTCCATATTGCCGCCGCTTAGGATAGAAACGATTTTTTTGTCTTTAACATCAAGATGCTTTAAGGCGGCTACAGAAAGCAGTCCCGAATTTTCTATTATGAGTTTATGATTTTCCACCATGTCTAAAAATGATACTATGAGTTCATCGTCTTCGACAGTTATTATATCATCAAGCCCTTGCTGAAGGTAAGGGAAAATCTTTTGTCCGGGAGTTTTTACTGCTGTTCCGTCTGCTATAGTAGAGATTTGATTTAGAGTTACAGGTTTGCCTTTTTCAAAAGAGGCTTTGAGGCTTGCTGCTCCTGCAGGCTCAACTCCTATTACTTTTATTTTTGGATTGAGAAGCTTTGCAAGAGTGGATACTCCTGTTGCAAGTCCGCCGCCGCCGACCGGAACCAGTATGTAATCCACAAGAGGAAGTTCCTTTATAATTTCCATTGCTATTGTTCCCTGACCTGTGGCTACTGCCGGGTCGTCAAATGGATGGATAAATGTATATCCTTTTTCTTCGGCAAGCTTGGCTGCATATGCCGCTGACTCATCATACACATCTCCGTGAAGAACAACTTCTGCTCCATAGCTCTTGGTTCTGTCAACTTTCATGAGAGGAGTAGTTGTCGGCATTACTATGATTGCCTTGCATCCGTAAGCCTTAGCTGCGTATGCGACTCCTTGTGCATGATTTCCGGCAGAGGCTGTTACAAGGCCTTTGGCACGCTCCTCTTCAGTAAGGGTGCTTATCTTGTAGTAAGCTCCTCTTAGTTTGTAAGCACCTGTTATCTGTAAGTTTTCCGGTTTCAGATATACTTTGTTTCCTGTTTGCTCGCTTAGAAATCTGCTGTACAAAAGTTCTGTTTCTATAGCTACTTTTTTTACTACCTCAACGGCTTCTTCAAAGGCTTTTAGTGTAAGCATCTTTATCTCTCTTTCTTTTTTATTTTATGGAATTGAGCAGTCCGCCCTTTTTGATTATATTATCTATGAAATCAGGAAAAGGCATGGCCTTGTATTCTTTGTTTTTAGTAATGTTTGTTATAATTCCCGTTTCAAAATCCACAGATACTTTATCTCCCGCTTCTATGTCATCTGCCGCATCGGGACATTCCATTATTGCAAGTCCTATGTTTATGGCATTTCTGTAGAATATTCTGGCAAAGGATTTGGCTATAACGCAGGAAATGCCACATTCTTTAATTGCTATGGGTGCATGCTCTCGGGATGAACCGCATCCGAAATTAAGTCCGCCTACCATGATATCTCCGGCCTTTACATTTTTGAAAAAGTTTTCGTCTACCGGTTCCATGCAATGTACCGCAAGCTCCTTGCTGTCACTGGTGTTTAGATATCTTGCCGGTATGATTATATCCGTATCGATATTGTCTCCGTATTTAAAAACCGTTCCTTGAGCTTTCATCTACATTACCTCCTTAGGATCTGTTATTTTGCCTGTAACCGCAGAGGCTGCCGCTACGAAAGGATTTGACAGATATACCTCTGAAAGGTTATGTCCCATTCTTCCTATAAAATTACGATTTGTGGTTGCTATACATCTTTCATGTTCTGCCAGAATACCCATATATCCGCCGAGGCAAGGTCCGCATGTCGGTGTTGATACGGCGCAGCCTGCGTCTATAAAGATATCCATATACCCTCTTTTGATACATTCTTTATAGATTGATTGAGTTGCAGGTATTATTATACATCTTACATCCTGCGCAACTTTTTTGCCTCTCAGAACTTCTGCTGCGGCTTCCATGTCCTCAAGACGTCCGTTGGTGCATGAGCCTATCACGACTTGATCTATTTTCACATCACCAACCTTATCTATTGTTCTTGTGTTTTCAGGTAAGTGAGGGAAAGCTACTGTAGGCTTAAGTTCTGAAAGATCTATGACGATAGTTTGATCGTATTCAGCATCATCGTCGGGTGTAAATACTTTGTATTCTCTGCTTACTCTGTCTTTCATGTATTCTCTTGTAATATCGTCTACCACAAAGATTCCGTTTTTGGCGCCGGCTTCTATAGCCATATTGGATATGCAAAGTCTGTCATCCATTGAGAGGTGGCTTATGCCCTCACCCATGAATTCGAGAGATTTGTAAAGGGCTCCGTCTACACCTATCATACCGATGAGGTGAAGTATTACATCTTTTCCTGAGACAAATTTTTGCGGCGCACCTTTTAATTCGACCTTAATTGCCGGCGGAACTTTGAACCATGCTTTTCCGGTCGCCATTCCGGCGGCCATATCTGTACTTCCCACACCGGTGGAAAATGCCCCCAATGCTCCGTAAGTACATGTGTGAGAATCTGCACCTATAATACATTCACCTGCCGCTACAAGGCCAAGTTCAGGAAGAAGTGCATGTTCTATTCCCATGTTGCCTACATCGAAAAAATTATCTATATCGAATTTTCTTGCAAAAGTTCTGGTTTGTTTGCACTGCTGTGCAGCTTTTATATCCTTGTTTGGTGTAAAGTGATCCATAACCAGTGAAATCTTCGATTTATCGAATACCTGCTCAAATCCTGCTTTCTCAAATTCGTTTATGGCTACGGGAGAAGTTATATCATTCCCAAGAACCATATCAAGCCTTGCTTCTATAAGCTGGCCCGGTTTTACTTCTTTGAGTCCGGCATGGTCTGCCAGGATTTTTTGTGTCATTGTCATTCCCATATAAGTACCTCTTATTATCTGTTTGCAAATGCTCTGTTTATGGCAGACATCAGTGCGTTGACCGATGCGTAAATTATATCGTTGTGGATGCCCACTCCCCAGTAAGTGTTACCTTGTTTATCGGATATAGCTACATAGGCTGCCGCTCTTGAATTAGATTCTGATTCAAGGGCATGTTCGGCATAAGTCACGAAATCACATTCTATTTTGTAAGGACCTTTTCTGAGCGCGTTTGTTATTGCGTCAAGTCGCCCGTTACCGATTCCTGCAAGAGCGTATGTCTTACCGTCTATTACCGTTACGATATCGGCTTCTATTCCGTTATCACCAAGACTTTCCGACTGGGGCAGCCTCTTAAAGGTTGCGTCTTTAAGAACATATTTGTCTGCCCTGTTTACATATTCGCTGCTGAAAATTTCATATATTTTTTCAGGTGAAAGTTCTTTGTGGTTTACATCTGAAACATGTTTCATCATATAACCGATTTCTTCTCTCATGGCGTTTGGAATATGGAAACCGTAGTTTGTTTCAAGTATGTAAGCGACTCCGCCCTTGCCTGACTGGCTGTTTATCCTTATTACATCTGCTTCGTACTCTCTGCTGATATCATGCGGGTCGATAGGAATATAAGGGACATTCCATTTATCCGGCTCGAATTCTTCTCTATAGTGCATACCTTTGGCGATGGCGTCCTGATGTGAGCCTGAGAAAGCGGCAAATACCAGTTCTCCGCCGTAAGGCTGTCTTGGAGGAACTTTCATATCGGTAAACTCTTCGTATTTTTTAACTATATAAGGCATATCGGTAAAATCAAGCTCCGGGTCTACTCCATGGGAATAGAGATTCATAGCTACCGTGATTATATCGGCATTTCCTGTTCTTTCTCCGTTGCCGAACAAAGTTCCCTCTATTCTGTCTCCGCCTGCCAAAATTCCCAGTTCACAGTCTGCAACGGCTGTTCCTCTGTCGTTGTGAGGATGAAGGGAAAGTATTACATTTTCTCTGTATTTAAGATGCTTGCTCATGAATTCTATCTGGGAAGCGTATACATGAGGCATTGACATGGATACAGTTGCAGGAAGATTGATTATGGTTTTTCTCTCTTTTCGAGGTTTCCAAATATCTATGACTGCATTGCATATGTCAAGGGCATAATCTATTTCCGTGCCGGTAAAGCTTTCCGGTGAGTATTCAAATGTAAAGTGGGTTTCAGACATTTTTTCTGCGTACTCATCTATCATCTTTGCACCGAATACTGCAATATCTTTTATTTCTTGTTTTGATTTTCTGAACACCTGCTGTCTTTGAGCTACAGAGGTGGAGTTGTAAAGGTGTATTATGACATTGCGGGCGCCTTTGACCGCTTCAAAAGTCTTTTGAATTATGTGTTCTCTTGACTGAGTAAGAACCTGTATGGTTACGTCCTCAGGTATAAGGTCGTCTTCTATGAGTTTTCTCAGAAATTCATATTCGGTTTCTGAAGCGGCCGGGAAGCCTACTTCTATTTCCTTGAATCCGATGTTGCATAGGAGCTTGAAGAAATCCAGTTTTTCGTTTAGGCTCATAGGTACAACGAGTGCTTGGTTTCCGTCTCTCAGGTCTACGCTGCACCATGAAGGAGCTTTGTCGATATGGTCTTTTTTTACCCAATCTGTGGATTCTGTCGGCGGCATGAAGTATCCTATACTGTATTTTGTGTGGTTCTTCATACCTGCAACTTTGGTTTTGATTTCTGTTGTCATTTTAGATTTCCTTTCTTTTGGCATTAACTGTTTAAGTATTAAAAAGACCCTGCTTCTACCTGAAATAAGAAGCAAGGTCTAATTTGACACTATATAAAAATTGCTTACTCGGCTATAGGCAGAATATCAGTTTTGAATTATTTTATTTGCGATGATAATTTCTAGACCGAGTATAATAATAATGTTCATCATTGTACTGATATTCTTCTCCTTTGATTTTGTATACACATATATTACTGCTCATTGGCAGCTCTGTCAATAGTTTTTTGTGAATTTTTACAATTTTTTTGTGATGTTGATTATTGTTTTGCACAATTTTTGTTGTGCCGGAATATTTATTTTATTCCGTCAGATAGATTTTCAGCTTGTTCATGGCCTTTTCCACGGCGGAATCAAGAGTTTCGTCGCCGTTGCCGTAGTCCGCAGCTCCGGTGAGAATTATCTCCATGAGGTAAGAGTCACTGTAGGCCTCGTACTCCGGATTTTTTATCACTTCCATAATCTCGTCTATGTCATTTGCTGCAAAAGGTTTGAGAACAGCTCCGACTCCGTTTATGCTGACATTCGTTTCCGGACAGTTTTCAAGTTCGTCTCTGAGAACCTTATAGTTGACAGGCAGATAACCACCGTTTTGAGCCACATCTTTCTGACCTTCCTCAGATAACATGTATTCTACCATTTCAAAAGCGGCATCCTTGTTCTTGCTGTTGTTATTCACTGCAATTATGCATGTAGGAATATATACAGTCTTGCCATCGGCTTTACCGTAGCTGAATTCCAGTTTTCCCTCGTTTTTGGCGTGATATAGCTGATGTAAATCACTTATATTTGTTATATAGCTTCTTGCTGCACCAATCTTATCTGCGTATATATCCCAATATTCGATGAGAGGGTTTACCATAAAGGTTCCGGGATACAGAGAAGCCCTTGCCGGGTTTCTTCCGTACCATTCTGTCACGGTCATTAGTTCCTTGACATTTTCGTAAAAGCCGGTAAGTTCTTCTTTGCTCAGGTTGTTTTCCTCTTTTATTATCGGCTCTATTTCAGTCTTGTACCAGAGAACCGCAGTGTTTTCAAAGTTTCCCGACTTAAGGCCTTGTGCTTTTAATGAAGATACATACTTTTCCATATCTTCAAAATCCACCGCAGTTCCGGTGCTTTTTGAGTCTGCTATTACGCCGAAAGAGAGAGGAACATAATATATCTCGTCGTCCTGCTCTTTCAAAGGATTTATAAGGTCGTTGCTTTTGTTGATTATGTCGCTGAGATCCGCAAGCTGTCCCGATTCTATGTATCCGTCAGCATTTATGTCGTCCATTACTATGATGTCAGGCCCATCGTCACTCATGAGCCGTGTGTTCAGCAATTTAAGCACATCGCCGACCTCCATATTAGGGTTAGTCAATCCCATCTCTACATTAGTGGTGACGAGCCCCTCCTCTCCGCTGTAGGAAGATAAAAAGCTCTCCATGTACATATCGGGATTCATCATAAACACATTGAGTTCCGTTTCTTCATTGCCGCCCGATCCATCTTGGCCGCAGCCTGTCAGCCCTGTAATAAGAATGAATGTCATAAACAATGTGAGTATTTTCTTCATAGCCGTTACCCGTCCTTTCCCCTTTGATTATTGATTGTCGGCAACTTTGAAAAGCTTCATTTCACCACCCTCCGGAGTAGCGGCAAAATATACGGCGCCGTTTCCAACCGTCAGATTGTTTAAATAATATTTTTCTTTCAACCAATTTTCTTCTTTATAGATTAAAGTTTCGCCGTCTTTATCTATACGCCAAAGCCCGGAATCGTTAATGATGTAATATCTCTCTTCTTCCGAGTAAGTATCTGCCGCATACATTGAGTAGTTTTGGTCGTCATTATTCTCAATATTGTCCCAGAGCATTGCTTTCTTTGCCAGCTTGTCAAGGATATCTGACTGATGAACCTTATTCTCTCTCATATCGTATCTTATTCCGTGGCCATTCTCTTTTATTTCTTTTTCCATCAGCTTTAGTCCTGCTGAAAATGTGGCGGCTTCTTCCTCAATTTCCGGATAATACAGCACATATACATATTTGCCGTCATTTTCCATGGTATCCGGACCGGTGACCTCGGGCAGCTGTACCTGTTCAATTTGTCTGTCTTTTATATTCATGCGGTAGAGTTCGGTTTTCTCCGCATAATCACCCCAAAGTTTCATACCGTAGGAATTTTCAAAGTCTATGTAATTTACATCATCTATACTAAAATCTGTCCAGCTGAAATCGAACTCTTCGGGTTCGCTATCAAAGTCTCTCAGATAATAACGCTTTCTAACGGAATTTCTCAAATCTTCACTGTCCCAGTCACACACATCAAAGAAAATTCCTGAATCTCCAAAGTACAAATGTGCTTCAGTAAAGTGATTTTCTCTTTCTTTAATCGAGACTTCTCGTTGGTACAGAGTCTCCCACGACTCTCCATCGTCCTTAGTTTTTGAAATGCTGATTACACAATTGTAATCTCCCTTTCTCTCATATGCTGCCAGCGTGATATAGCCGTTCTCATCCACTTTCATATCGGTAATGTAGTCGATTTCTTTCGGCAGCTTTACTTCCGACGCTTCTCTGCCGGAACTCCCGGTTTCAGAGTCATCTTGTCCGCAGCCTGTAAGCCCTGTAATAAGAATGAATGTCATAAACAATGTGAGTATTTTCTTCATTATATTACACCTCCCATCGGTGAAGCTTATCATCGGGTAATTTGAGCCAAAGCTTGCTTTTTTCCTGTAAAGGCGACGGGCTAAAGGCAGTCATCAGCGTTTTCTCCGTCTCAACCTTTATTATCCAGTGGTCTCCGCTGTAATACTGTTCATTCACTATTCCGGGGACTCCGTCTTTTTCGTAATCTGAAATTATAATATCCTCAGGCCTTATACCCAGCGTTTGCCCGGACTCGCTCCAGATATTCATTGCCGGTTGTCCGAAGAAACCTGCCACCGACGGTTCTACAGGATTCTCGTATATTTCTGTCGGTGTTCCTACTTGCTTTATTCTTCCATCAGCCATGACGATTATCGTATCGGCAATGCTCATGGCCTCTTCCTGATCGTGGGTTACATAAATCGTAGTCGTTCCCAGTTTTCTTTGTATCCTCTTTATTTCTTCCCTAAGCTCCGTCTTAAGTCGAGCGTCCAGATTTGAAAGCGGTTCGTCCATCAGAAACAGCTTTGGGTTTCTCACCAGCGCTCTACCCATGGCGACACGCTGCTTTTCACCTCCCGAAAGAGTTTTGGGTCTTCTGTCCAGCAAATCTTCTATTTTGAGTATTTTAGATATACCGGTTACCTTTTCTATTATCTGTTCCTTTTCTTCCTTGCGTATTTTAAGGGGAAAGGCAATGTTTCCAAAGACGGTCATATTTTCATAGAGAGCGTAGTTCTGAAAAACCATCGCAATGTCTCTGTCTCTTGTGCTTACCTTGCTTATCTCCCTGCCGTCCAGTATTATACTGCCGGAAGTCGTCGGGATTAGCCCGGCTATCATTCTTAGGGTGGTAGACTTTCCACAGCCTGACGGTCCTACTATGACCGCCAGTTCTCCATCCGGTATAGTAAGAGTGAAGTCCTCTACCGCTGTTTTACCCTTTTCGTATTCTTTTCTCAGATTCAATATTTTAAGCTCTGCCATCGTCTGCCCTCCTTACCCTGTCTCCATCGTTTATACCGACAGACACATCTTTTATATACGGCAGATGAGACATGTTCTCGGCTCCATCGCATGTAATTTCCTCTCCCCGTTCTTCTCGTATTTCTACATTGATTTTATGGGCGACCTCTACCGTACCGAGTATGCTTTTTTCTTCCATAATAGCATATACGAAGCTGTTGCCCCACTGGTCTGTGTAGACGGCAGTCGCCGGAAAGGTAACGCCGTCTTCTGCGTAAACCGCTTCTACTTGTGGAAGCAGTTCGACAGCAGTCTTGCGTGATATAAATGTAAAGGCCAGCATCACGATGAAGAAGACAATCGTTATGACGGTTAGTATTTTCTTTTCCATGATGCGTCTCCTATCTCTTGAAAGTTGTAGCCGAAATCCCTGCTTCCAGCGAGTCTTGCCCAAGCCTGAATATCAGAAGTGACGGCACAAGCGATATGAATGCGGCCGCCAGAGATACGGACAGGCTTTCCATGTCGGCAGACGGAAGATACAAAGACAGCGGCCATGTTTCTTCTTTGGCGAGAAAAACCATGGGTTGTTCCACTGCATTCCAATACTCCAGAAACTGCAAGACCATAGAAGCTGCTATGCCGGAAGCTCCGGCAGGAACTCCTATTTTCAAGAATACGGTAAATTCTCCTGCCCCGTCCATTCTTGCGGCTTCAATTACGGATTTGGGAATTCCCTTGAAAAAGTTATACATTATGAACACCGGAAAGGTCGAAAATGCTCCCGGCAATATGATAGCCCACAGCGTGTTTATGAGACCGAGGTTTTTTAGAACCATATATTCGGGCAGCATCAGCACCTGAAACGGCATCATCATGAATATGATGTATATTGTAAATAATGTTTTTTGAATCTGAATTCGTACATGGCAAAGCCGTAGGCACAGGGTACTGCGAATATTGCATGTCCTGCAAGGACTCCTGTGCATATCTTGATGGAATTCCAGAACAGAACAAAAAATCCCGGCTCATACAGAAACAAATCTTTATAGCCCTCCAATGTCATGTCTTCCGGCAGAAGCGCCCACCGGGCATATATGCCGGCACGGTCATTTATTATGGCCGAAAGATTATTCTGAAGCTCCCCCTCGCTCATCAGCGAGCCTATCAAGATAAACAGTGCCGGATAGCATACCGCAAAACCTAAAACAGCAAGCAGAGTGAATATAATTTTCTTTTTCACCTGTCATCACCCTGCCTTTCCCAAAATCTTTGCAAAAGCAACACGAGAACAATCAAGATAAGCGAATTTATCACCGCTCCTGCTGCCAGCTTATCTATTTCGAGGTTTCTGAACCAGTTGTTGAATATGTGCTGTACCATGTAAATGCTGTCGTGAGGATATTCTCCTGCCACGAGATATGCTTCTCTGAACACCTTGAAAGAGCTAAGCGCCGCCAGCACGATTATGACGAAAGCTCCGTTTTTAGCGGCAGGTAATGTTACTCTCGTCAGCCGCTGCCATCCGCCGGCTCCGTCTATTCTGGCTGCCTCGCCTATGCCGGGATCTATGGCCGAAAGAGCAGCCAGCCATAGGATTATGTTGTACCCAAGGTTTTTCCAGACATAGCTGAGAACCAATATCCAGAAAGCCGCTTCGGTGTTCATCCAGTTTACCGTATCCATACCGCAGCCATTGAGAATACCGTTTATTATGCCGTTATCGTCGAACAGAAACCGCCACATCAGGACTATGGAAGTGACAGGGATAGCCATAGGAATCAGAAAACTTGTTTTTAGGCAGCCTGCCAGACGCGGATTCTCATAGATGTATACTGAAATCAGGAGTGACAGTACAAGAATGACTGGTACGCTGACTGCCATGAATAGCGCCGTGTTGCCCATGGCGGTCATAAAAGCCTCACTGCTAAGAACCGCTGTATAATTATCAAGGCCCGCAAAGCTGCCGCTTCCCGTTTTTATAAAGGAGTTTACGACGACATAAGCATACGGAAGCAGTAGAAAAACACCGGTTCCTATGAGGCTTGCCGCTATAAAATATTTTGCCGTCTTATTGGTAGTCATTGGCCGTCTCCTTTTGTTAATTCTATGCTATACTTATTTTAAAAAGGTGGTTCCGGGAATTCCCCTTCTTTTCAAAAGCTTGTATATATATATCGTTATCATCTATGTACAGAATTTCCAACTCACCATATCTTTTTTTCCATTGATCATCTTTATAGAGCAGGCTTTCTCCGTTTTCATCAAATTTAAAAAGACCCTCATCGTATAAAAAGTAGTACTTATCTTCTTCCGATGCCGCAGCCAAAGATATACTGTGTTCATAGTCTGTCTCAGCATTTTTAATGAACATATATGTGCCAAAATCTTTCATTACAGGAGAGTTAACTATCTGCTCTTTTTGAAGATCGTATCTGATTCCCGCCGTACAATTTTCATAAATTTCTTTCGTATCATCGGAATCTATGTTTTCGGCTTGAAGTTCTTGTTCGTTCAAATATTCTTCGTCGATATAATATGCAAAATGTACACAGGTGTCGTTATAAAAATCATATATTATGCTTTTAATTTGCGGCAGCTCAATCTTTTCTACCTCTTCTGTCAAAATATTTATTTTCAGAAAATCTCTGCTTCTATAGTCAAGTGCATATACTGCTTCTTCTGAGATAAATTTAATATCGCTTACAGAATTAACATTTATTGAGGTTAATATCTCCTCAGTATCTCCCGTTTCAAAGCTTTTTACATAATACATCTTTCTGGACATATCAGAGATATTTTCCAAGGTAAAAGTTACTTCACTCATCAGCAAACCGTCGTCGGTAAAATACACCTCTGTATCTACTAAAGTCTCTCCGGGTTTTTCAGAGTGGAATGCCTTTTCATAGAGAGATTCCCATGATTCCCCATGATTATCCGTTCTCCAAACAGATGCCGTGACTGCTGAGTTGTCTTCGTTTCTTTCAAAGCCGGCTATCAAAAGCCTTTGATTTTCATCGAATTTCATCTGCATTACCACAATATCCTCATTGGGGAGACTTATTTCATGGATTTTATCCGACTCTGTCTTAGTGGCACATCCTACTGTTGCCAGCAAAATAAACATTAAGAAAATGAGTACTGCCATCTTTTTATTGGTAGTCATTGGCCGTCTCCTTTTGTAACTCTTTCTGTAATTCAAGGTGTTATTTTCATGAGTTTTTTAATATAGGAAGTTGTATAAGTCTATGACAATAATTAGTAATAAGCATATTGCCGGAATTTTTGTATAGTAAGTTATTATAATTACCCTCATATCATACACTCTTAAGTGTTTCTAACAATATCTTTAATATAACTATATGTAAAATTTTATATTAAGTCAAGCTAAATTGATAAAAATTTATCTTTCTTTTTCCTCCTCTATCTTTAAGATTGTATCCTCTCTTATTTCGCTGCGAAGCTCCTTGAGATAATCTGAAAATTCCACCTTGTCATCGGCATAAGTCATATTGAGGCTGTATTCTTTTGGAATCCATGTTGAAATATCCGAAAAGTTATGCTGTATAAGAGCCTCCAGAGAGTCTATGGCTTTGTATATCTTGGCTTCTCTGCTTTCCCTAAGCTCCATTTCGCTGTAAAGCTGTCTTAACTCTTGGCTGTATTCTTCCGGAAGAGAATCTACCCACTGTTTAAGAAGCTGTTCTTCTGTTTTTTCGTCCTCTTTATTTTTGTCAAAGGTTGGTATGTCGCCTGTGAAGCACTCTCCCAAATCGTGTATAATACACATTCGTATTACTTTATCCATATCGGCTTCGGGAAATTGGTCTCTCATGAAAAAAGCCATTAAAGTCATCATCCAGCTATGCTCGGCGACGCTTTCGTGTCTTCCTTTAGATGTATAACAATGGCGCAGAGTATCCTTAAGTCTTTCGGCTACAGCAAGTATATCCAATAAATTTCTCGGCTTCATAATACGCTTCCTTTCTCACCTTGTATAATTAAATAGATAAAAGCGCCTCCTGTAGATAAGAGGCGCTTTATATGTGTTTTTAAAATTTATGCTGTTGGATTAGCCGGTTTAGGCAATCTCATTGAGATAACCTGCATCAGGCTGTCTGTGCAAGGTAGTTCGTCTACTACAGAACCATCAGCTACTGCAACTAATGCAGCATCTTCTGAAGGTTTGAGCACTCCGCCCAAAACTTCACCTATCTGAGCATATTTATATGCGTCTACAGTGTCGCACATTTCGTCAGATATGTCGTCTGTTCCGTCCCATGCAAAATCAACTTCAAATATATGAGCGATTTCAGCTGCAACTTCCCAGTTGCTGAACAGGATATCTTCGTCGATAGCTGCCTGTACAAGCTGCATTCTTCTTTCTGTATTGGTGAAAGTACCGTTAACTGAAGCAAAACCTGTTCCCGGAATTACTACATTAGCCTTAGCACCAAGTTCAGTCATGTGAGTATCACATACTGCTAAGAATTCAAGAGACTCAGTGTCGATGTCTGCGTTTTCACCGAATACTACGAGAGCCTTGACTCCTTCAAGAGCTTCACTGCCTGCGGTGATTCCCATGTCGATGAGACCTTGTGAATTGTTCTTTGCCTTAACTTGCAGTATACCGTCTCTTGGAGTTCCGATATGACCGGAAAGCATTGCGATATCTGCAACTAATTTAGCGCCGTCTACAGTCAGGAAGTTCTGCTGGTAAACTATCATAGCCTTTTTGGCTGCCAGATACTGGTCTGCGATAGCCTTAGCTTCATCGCTTACCTTAACATTGTCAAGAGATGCTGCAAATTCGTCGTATCCTGAAACTTTCTTAGCCTTTCCGCTGTCTATAATAGCTTTTGCGATTTCTTTGAGGAAACCGAGGCTGTTTTCACCGTTGCAAAGAGTTACTACTTTAGCTCCTGCTTCTTCTGCCTGCTTAATCTTGAGCGCTATTACTCTTGATTTTGCATCTTCAAAGCCTACTTTAAGAATTAAGTTGGTTGAAAGCAGTTCATCTATAGTGTTAGGTGAAGCGTCAAGACCTGTTACAGCCTTGAGACCGCTTTCTCTGTTGTTCATACAGAGAACCTTTGCTCCCATAGCTTCCGCCATCATCTTAACAGCGTAAGCTTCTTCGTTTGTGTATCTGTCGGAAACCGCTACAGCAACGGAGTCTTTTCCGTATTTGGCAGCGATGGACTGACATCTCTTGGCAATCAGAACGAGTACCTCATGATAATCAGCTTCTCTGAAGTTTCCGTCTTCCTTAACAAGCGGATCTTCAAGTTTATCTTCTAACATTGAGCAGTCAAATCCCCACTTACCCTTACCGCAAATGAGACCTTTATTTACTGCACCTTCTTTGTCAGGGTTAGCCTTGATAAGCATATCTCCGCATGATTCCAGCTTGAGGCTGCATCCTACTGAACAGTAAGAGCATGTTGTATCGGTTACTTCTGTTTCCACAGGAGTTTCCTTTATCATTGTAGTTCTTTCCTGAAGAGCTCCTGTAGGACATACGCTTACGCACTGACCGCAGGATATACATCCCGATTCGATAAGAGGTTTTTCCATATTAGGCTTAACTACAGTATCGAAACCTCTGTGTACAAGACCTAAAGCACCTACTCCCATAACTTCGTCGCAGACTCTTACGCAAAGTCCGCAGAGTATACACTTGTTAGGGTCACGAACGATGAACGGATGATTATCTTCAAATTCTATAGCATTCTTTTCGCCTGCGAATCTTTCAGGATGAACATCATACTGGTTTGCAAAATCAATCAGTTTACATTCAAAGTAGTCGTGGCATCCGCATTCAAGACATCTTGAGGCTTCTGCAACAGCCTGTTCTTCTGTGAATCCGCAAGGAATAACTTCGCTGAAATTATCTTTTCTTTCTTCAGGAGAAAGCTGCGGGATTTCAGGTCTGCACATTCTTTCTCTGTCTTCAAAAGTCTTTTCTGTAATATCATCTCTTTCTACTACATAAGGCTTTTCGTATTTGAGAATTTCTCCGTAAAGGTATGCGTCTATGCTGTCAGCTGCTTTTCTTGCATCAGAGATAGCTTCGATAGCAATTGAAATTTTATCATTACCGCAGTCTCCGCCTGCAAATACACCCGGAATGCTGGTCATAAATGTGTCAGGGTCATATGCTATAGCATTCTTTCTTGTCTTATCGCAGTCAAACATTGTAGCGTCTACTGCCTGACCTATGGCAAGAATCATGGTATCTATGTCAAGAGTTTCAGTTTTTCCTTCAACAGGAACAGGTTTTCTTCTGCCGGAGGCATCAGGTTCGCCAAGCTCCATAACTTGAAGAACAACTTGTTTTACATGACCGTTTTCATCTTTGATTACTTCTATAGGATTTGTAAGGTTTTTGAAGATTACGCCTTCTTCCTCGGCTTCTTCGATTTCCACCATGTCGGCAGGCATTTCATCCTTAGTTCTTCTGTAGATGTTGTAAACCTTGTCTGCACCCAGTCTTACAGCAGTTCTGCATGCGTCCATAGCGGTGTTTCCTCCGCCGACTATGGCAACTTTTTTGCCCATTCCGATTTCTTCATTTCTTACTACTCTTCTGAGGAAATCAATACCGCCGATAACGCCTTCTGCATCTTCACCCTTGCATCCCACACCTGTGGATACCCAAGCTCCGATACCAAGGAGAACAGCGTCGTAATCGCTTCTGATAGTTTCAAAAGGTATGTCTGCCCCTACTTTAGTATTGGTGATTATTTCAACACCCATGCTTTCGATAGTTGCAATTTCTTCATCTAAAACAGCTTTAGGAAGTCTGTATTCAGGAATTCCGTATCTGAGCATACCTCCTGCATTAGGCATTGATTCAAATATAGTAACATCATGTCCCATCTGTCTTAAGAAGTAAGCAGCTGATAATCCCATAGGACCGCCGCCGATGACAGCAACGCTCTTGCCTGTTGCTTCTTCACATTCAGGAACAAATACATCTCCCTCAAGGTCCACATCTGCTGCAAATCTCTTGAGCTGCTGAATTGAAACAGGTTCGTCTACAAGACCTCTTCTGCATGCTTCTTCACATGGATGAGGACAAACTCTTCCCAGTGATGCAGGAAGCGGAATTTTATCCTTTATCAATTCTAAAGCTTTTTCGTATTCTCCGTTGGCAATCAATCCAACATATCCCTGACAGTCTGTCTGTCCCGGACAAGCCAGTACGCAAGGAGGTCTGCAATCTCCCGTATGATTTGAAAGAAGCAGTTCCAGATTGGTTTTTCTGGACTCGATTACTCTTTCTGTATTTGTTCTGATAACCATTCCCGGTGCGATTTCTGTTGCACAAGCTTTGCAAAGTTTAGGATTTCCTTCAACTTCGCACATACACAGTCCGCAGGAACCGTAAATTTTGGTTCTTTCGTCATAGCACAGAGTAGGAATAAAAATGTCGTTTTCTCTTGCAACTTCCAGAATGGTCTGACCGGCAACGCCTGTTACTTCTTTGCCGTTTATATTAAGTCTGAACTTGTTCATATTTTTTCCTCCTCCCCTATTTCTTTTCTATTGCGCCAAATCTACATGTTTCAAGACACTTACCGCACTTGATACACTTATCTTTGTCGATTACATGCTGATTCTTTACTGTTCCTGTAATTGCGCCTACAGGGCACTTTCTGGAACAAGCTGTACATCCTGTACACTTATCTGTGATGGTGTAAGTAACCAGGGCTTTACATGAACCGGCAGTACACTTATGATTGTAGATATGGTCTTCATATTCGTTTCTGAAGTATTTCAGAGTAGTCAGAACAGGGTTAGGAGCAGTCTGTCCCAGACCGCAGAGAGAACCGTCTTTTATTTTCATAGCCAGTTCTTCAAGCTTTTCTATGTCGCCGTCCTGTCCTTCTCCTCTTGTTATTCTTTCTAATATCTCAAGCATTCTCTTGGTACCTATACGGCAGTAGTTACATTTACCGCATGATTCATCACGAGTAAAGTTGAGGAAGTATCTTGCCATGTCTACCATGCAAGTGTCTTCGTCCATAACTATCATACCGCCGGAACCTACGATGGCGCCTGTCTTATTTATATCTTCATAAGTTACAGGAGTATCTATAAGTTCTGCCGGAATACATCCGCCGGAAGGTCCTCCCATCTGTACGGCTTTGAATTTTCTGTCATTCTTAATACCGCCGCCGATACCGAAGATTACATCTTTAAGAGTAAGACCCATCGGAACTTCAACAAGTCCGCCTTTCTTAATCTTACCTGCTAAAGCGAATACTTTTGTACCCTTACTCTTTTCAGTTCCCATTGAACCGAAAGCTTCACCGCCGTTATATATGATCCAAGGTACATTTGCCAGTGTTTCAACATTGTTGATATCTGTAGGCTTCTGCCAGAATCCTTTTGCAGCAGGGAAAGGAGGTTTAAGTCTCGGCATACCTCTTTCACCCTCAAGTGAAGCGATAAGAGCAGTTTCTTCACCGCATACGAATGCTCCTGCACCTGCCTTGATATAGATATCAAAATCAAATCCGCTGTTGAATATATTTTTTCCCAGATATCCTTTTTCTCTTGCTTGAGCCATAGCTATTTCAAGTCTCTTGATAGCAAGAGGATATTCGGCACGGCAGTATATAACGCCCTGAGAAGCTCCCATTGCGTATCCGCCGATTATCATACCTTCGATTAGAGAATGAGGGTCTCCTTCAAGAACGGAACGGTCCATGAAAGCACCCGGGTCTCCTTCGTCGGCATTACATACCAGATATTTTTCAGTTCCGGGACTCTGCTTTGCGGCATTCCATTTGAACCAAGTCGGGAATCCCGCACCACCTCTTCCTCTGAGGCCGGAAACCTTAATTTCTTCTATTACATCTTCAGGCTTCATGGATGTAAGAACCTTTTCAATTGCCTTATATCCGTCTACAGCGATGTAGTCGTTAATATCTTCCGGATTTATAACTCCGCAGTTTCTCAAAACTACTCTCTGCTGCTTAGCTACGAACTGTTCATCTTCTTTTGAAATGGACTTGTCTTCCGCAACTGTCTTGTTTATCAGATGGCTTTCAACTATTTCTTCTACATCGGCAGGCTGTACTTTGACATATCTTGTCATCTTACCGTCGTCGTCATATACATCAACGATAGGTTCTAAATAGCAAGTTCCTACACATCCTGTAGTCTCAACATTTATGCCGAGGTTTTTGTCCGCAATCTGTTTTTCAAATTCGGCAGCGGTCTTTTTAGCGCCTGATGCTATACCGCAGCTGCCTTGTCCTACTACTACTCTCATGCTTCTTACCTCCTATGCTCTTTCTCTTATTTCATCAAGGATCTGCTTAACCTTGTCCTTTGTCAGGCTTCCGTAAGTTTCATCCCCGTCAGCGCTCTTGATCATCATAACAGGAGCCAGTGAGCAACAACCCAGACAAGCAACATTGTTAAGAGTAAAGAGTCCGTCTTCTGTAGTTTCTCCGTCTTTTATGTTCAGGTGTTCACATACGGCTTCTTCTATCATTTCAGAACCGTTTACATGACATGCAGTACCCTGGCAAAGCATTACAAGATATTTGCCTATAGGCTGCAATCTGAACTGTGCATAGAAAGTGGCTACACCGTAAATTTTAGCAGGTTTGATACCTGTAGCATCGGATATGTAATTTATGGTATCTATGGAAAGATAACCGTAAATATCCTGAGCTTTTTGCAGGATAGTTATCAAGCTACCCGGCACCTTTGCATACTGGTCTAAAACAGGCTGCAGTTCTTTAAACTGTTCCTTTCTGTTTTCGGCACAATTGCAGTTACATACTTTTTCACTCATATTAGTACCTCTCAAAAAATAAAATACATCCATTTTGTCCTATGTAAGGACACTCAAGTACATTAGTATAATTTTATCAAACAGGGCATTGAAAATCAATTAATCTTTTTTTTATCAAGCATATAGATTTTAACACGCTCTATTCTTCTTTCTTTGACGGACATTATCTTGAACTTGTAATCTTCAAATTCAATTATTCTGCCCATATCTCTTTCGTCAGGAATTTCTCCCAAAATATCAATCAAAAATCCACCGATTGTTTCACTGGTATCTGATTTTAAATCTATACCTATTTCTTCATCAAGGTCATCTAAATCCACATCACCGTCTACCAGATAAGTGTTATCGTCAATCTTATCTATGATTTCCTCTTCTTCATCATATTCGTCGTCTATATCACCCATGACCTGTTCTATTATGTCTTCCATGGTAACTATACCGCTGAATCCGCCGTATTCGTCTATGAGTACGGCTATTTGCTGTTTTGACATCTGCAATTCAAAGAAAAGTGAATCTATATTCTTAGTATCGGGAACAAAGTAAGCCTTTCTGAGGATCCCCTCTATATCCACATTTTCAAAACTTGTCTCACGAGCCTTTATCAAATAGTCTTTTATATGCAGTATTCCTATTATGTTATCGCTGTCGCCTTTGCACACAGGTATTCTGGAATATCGGAGTTTCATCAGTTCGTCAAGATATTCTTCCGGTGAATCTTCTATATCTATCAGAAATACATCTGTTCTCGGCGTCATTATTTCGTATGCCAGCTTATCATCAAAGGCAAAGATTGAATTTATCATCTTGGTGCCCTCTTCTTTAAGCACTCCGGATTCACGACCCACCTTAAGCATTGACATAACATCTTCTTCTGAAAAGGCCTCATCTTCTACATGGGTCTTTTGCTTAAACAGTTTCAAAAAAGCATTCGCGATAAGCATAAGTATTGCAGTAATCGGCCTCAATATCGTTGATAATGTTTCAATAAATCCGGAGAGTTTATTTGTTATACCCTCATCGTGCTGAAGTCCTATTTTGTGAGGAAAATACTGAGCGAATATCGTGAAAAAGATTACATACATTACAGCGATTTTCCAATCATATAAGGACAACCATGCTCCGGCTATACATGAAACAACCTGTATTAGTCTTATTGCAGCCTGATCTTTTTCTATAATACGGCTTGATGAAATCATAGCTGTATTTACTGCTGTAAAAAATCCGTGTATTGCTATAAAAATTATTATTATACATAATCGCACAGGTAAACTATCGGGCTCTGTTAACATATTATTTTGTTTCCTTTCTCTTTCTGAACATAAAGAATGGTTTTACGGGCTTATCCACCTTTATTTTAAGTATTTGTTGCGGATGAGGCGCTGACTCTATCGGGTTTCCCTCTTCATCATACATTTCTCTAAGATCCTGTTCAAAGGAATCGATGCCCGGACCGAAGATTTCGATTTTATCTCCGATAACCATTTTGTTTCTCTGTTCAACTATGGCATATCCTGTTTCGGAGTCATAGCTTTTGACCATTCCGACAAAGGAATAGTCTCTTGTATACTCGCTGGTTCTGTAATTTTGATCAAGATTGTCCGGTTTATGGAAATAAAATCCCGTCGTAAATTCACGGTGACTTGCCTTGCACATGTCTTCAAACCACTGGGGGTTAAATTCATAAGAAGCCGGGTCGCTGCAATAAGCGTCGATGGCTTTTCTGTAAGCCGATACTACCGAAGCAACATAAAATACGCTCTTCATTCTGCCCTCTATTTTGAAAGAGGATATACCTGCGTCTATAAGCTCGGGAATATGCCTGAGCATACATAAATCTTTTGAATTCATTATATATGTGCCTCTGTCATCTTCTTCAACAGGGAAATATTCTCCCGGGCGTTTTTGCTCAACTAAGGCATACTTCCACCTGCAAGGGTGGGCGCACATTCCTCTGTTTGCATCTCGTTCTATCATAAAGTTGCTTAAAAGACATCTTCCTGAATATGAGATACACATAGCGCCGTGTACAAATGTCTCTACTTCCATATCTTTTGGAATGTTGTTTCTCACTTCTTTTATTTCATCAAGAGTCAGTTCTCTTGCAAGAACAAGACGGCGAATTCCTTGATCGTACCAGAATTTTGCAGTTCTGTAGTTTGTCATATTCGCCTGCGTACTTAAGTGAATTTCTGCATCGGGGATTATTTCCTGTATCATGGATATGACTCCCGGGTCTGCTGCAATAAATGCGTCTATACCTATATCTTTTACACTTTTGAGATATTCCGTAAACGGACCAATATCTTCATTATGTGCAAAAATATTCAAAGTCATATGACATTTGACATTGTGCTCGTGGGCAAAGGCTATGCCCTCTTTCATCTCTTCAAGCGTGAAGTTTCCGGCTCCTGCACGGAGCGAAAAGCTTTCTCCGCCGAAATATACGGCATCTGCTCCGTACATTACGGCAATTTTTAGTTTTTCCAAATCCCCTGCCGGGGCTAATAATTCGGGTTTTATCATTTTCTGTACCTGCTCAGCGCCAATCCGTCTCCACATGACAGAACTACAGTATCCAAATCGGGATGTTCTGAAATATAATTGAGATATTGGCGCATTTTTTTTATATTTGTTTTGAATCGGCCGTTAGGGTCGAATTCATCTGAGGCTGTTGCAGCCTTTAAAAGAACATTATCGGATATTATGACGGCTCCGTCTTTGCAGAGAGGAAGCGATGCGTCAAGAAATCTCTTATAGTGACTTTTAGCCGCATCTATAAATACCATGTCGAAATCACATAAATCTTTTGATAAACTTTTTATCACTTCTTCACCGTCACCGGTAAATATCTGTATTTTGCCTGAAAGACCAAGGGATTCTATGTTGAACTTTGCTTGCCTGGCAACAGTTTCATCTTTTTCTACAGATATGACATCTGCACCAAGTTTAGCGAAAAACGATGAAGAATACCCTACAGCAGTACCTATTTCAAGGATTTTTGCCGGCTGTAAAAGCCTGATAATAAATCCCAAAAAACTTTCGGTTTCTTTAAGAATAATAGGAACATGCGCATCCTCTGCTTTGGCTCTCAGTTCTGAAAGGCTGTCGTCAAGAGGTGTATAAAATCCGTTTATATATTGAGTAACGCTGTCATTTGTAATATTCATATCAGTACCACATGTTTTCATCGACGGCTTTCTGATGTTCTTCAAAAGTTTTGGAGTATATTACTTCTCCGTCCTCTTTGGCAAAGAAAAACAGATAGTCGGACTTTTCGTAATTAAGCACATCATCCATCGCCGGTGCAGAAGGCGAACATACAGGACCTACCGGCAGACCGGTGTATTTGTAAGTGTTGTACTTGGATTCTACCTCGATATCTTTATAAGTGACATCTACTCTTTTTTCTTGAAGAGCGTAAAGCACAGTAATATCACTTTGCAGCGGCATATCCTCGTTTAATCTGTTTATAAATACTCCGGCAATTATCGGTCTGTCTTTTTTAAACAGAGATTCCGTTTCAACTACAGAGGTAAGAGATAAAAATTCGTGAACAGTTCTCCCGCTTTTTTCTATGTCTTTCCTTCTTTCTGAAAGTTTGGAATCAGTCATGGTAAGTATTATATCTGTAATCTCTTCTATTGTTGCATTTTCATCAGTGATGATATATGTTTCGGGGTAAAGATAACCTTCAAGAGGATACATTATTCCGTTTTGAAGTATTTCGTCAGTTAAAAACCAGTATTTATCAATCAAATTGCTTAGATAAGTCTTGTCGTTCCATACAGATAGTATCTCTTCTTCAGTAAACGGAAGTTTCTCTGCGATGGCAGCAGCATACTGAGGCAGCGTAGAACCCTCTACCAGCGTAAACTGGTTTTTGGAAAGGTAGTTGAAATCCCCTGTATCTATGGCCTTTAAGATTTCTTTCAGCCCCATATCTTTGGAAAATATGTATGTGTTGGCCTGCAGGGAATCATATCCGCCTATTTTCATATGTATTTTAGCCATGGTAAGATTTTTAATCAATCCGTTTTCATCGAGAATATCTATTATATTCATGGCTCCGCTTCCTTGCGGAATATTTACCGTGATAGGCTCATCATCCGTCTTATCTGCAGGACCAAGGCCACTGCTGTATGCAGTAAATCCCACTGCAAGAATAAGTATTGCAATTGCTGCTGCTATGATTGCTATTGCAGCTTTTTTGTTGTTTTTTATGAATTCCGAATTTATCATCTGTTACCTCGTCGTTTATGCTTAGGTTAAAATCAACGAATGCGGGACGAAGAATCGCCCCGCTTGTCATATGATATTCTTATTTGGAACGGCCGAGATATTCTCCGGTTCTTGTATCAATCTGAATAACTTCACCTTCTTCAATAAAGATAGGAACCTGAATCACGGCACCTGTTTCAACTGTGGCAGCCTTTGTAACATTCGTTGCGGTGTTTCCTTTAACTCCCGGCTCTGTTTCTATTACTTTAAGGTCTACAAAGTTAGGTGCTTCTACAAGGAAAGCGTTTCCTTTATAGAATTTAATTGTTGCTTCATCGTTTTCTCTTAAGAATCTCATTGCATCTTCAACTTGCTCATACATCAAAGGTACTTGTTCATAAGTTTCCTGATCCATGAAGTAATAAAGCTCTCCGTCATTGTAAAGATACTGCATAACCTTTGTATCTATGTGAGCTTTAGGGAATTTGTCATCAGGGTTGAATGCTTCTTCTCTTGTTGCCCCTGTAAGTATATTTCTGTATTTTGTTCTTACAAAAGCAGCGCCTTTACCGGGCTTAACATGTTGGAAATCCAAAACTACATGAGGTTCTCCGTTAATTTCAAAAGTAATACCTTTTCTAAAATCGCTTGCGTAAATCATCCTATCTCTCCATTCTTAACAAAATAGCTTTTATTATTATCAGATTATGATTAAGTCTTTTTTTGACTTAGTACAGTTTATTATACCAAAATTCGTTACGATTGCCAAGTCCTCTATGCGAACACCGAATTTTTCCGGAAGATATATGCCCGGTTCTACTGTAACAGCTTGGTTTTCTTGTAAAATTTCATCGCTTCTGCCGTTTAATGTAGGCGGTTCATGTACCAAAACACCTACTCCGTGACCTGTACCGTGAATATAAAACTCTCCGTAACCTGCTTCTTCGATTATGCTTCTTGAGGCATTGTCAACATCTCTGCATAAAACTCCGGCCTTTACTGCCGCCAGTCCTGCTAACTGGGCTTTAAGAACAATATCGTAGATGTTTTTCATTTCGTCGGTAGCATATCCTATTGCTACAGTTCTTGTCATATCACCGCAGTATCCTTTGTACACTGCACCAAGATCCATTGTAAGGAATTCACCTTCCTTTAATTTTTTTTCGGAAGGTACTCCGTGAGGCTGGTTGGAATTTACTCCCGATACGGCAATAGTATCAAATGAAAGACCCTCTGCACCCATTGCTCTCAAAACTCGTTCTATTTCATCAGCCACTTGAATTTCTGTCATCCCCGGTTTGATGAAGTCAAGCATATGTTCAAATGCCGCATCGCCCATAGCCTCCGCTTTCATTATCAAAAGAAGCTCTTCAGGTGTTTTTATTGTATTATCCAAGGATATCACCCATTCCCGTAGCTTCTCCGAGGATCTCGTATACATCTTTCATCATCAGAGAAAAACGCATTTCCGCTTCAATATAATGAGCTGTTAAAGGGTCTTTAAGCATAATTCCGTAGAGTTGCTGTACACTTTCGACATCTTCTTGAGTCATCTGCTGACCTGTCATTTGTTTGGCCTGCATTTCAAACTGCTTTGCCTGAAAATCCTTTATCATTGCATTAAGTTCATCATTGGCTTTTACTTGCTGTCTCACCATGTCATACTGTTTGTATTCTTCTGACGCTTTTATTGCCTGAGCCAGTCCATGAGCCTGATCATATACATTCATATTAAACCTCCAAGAATATAGGCAGGATTATAGGGGAACGCTTAGTTTTTTCGTAAATATAAGCGCCAAGGGAATCCCTAACCTGCGATTTCATATTGTTCCAATCCCTTATATTTTTGTTCTGACATTTTTCAAGGGCAGCTTCTGCAACTTTTCTCGCCTCGTCCATAAGCGTCTCGTTTTCTCTTACATATACGAATCCCCTTGAAATTATGTCAGGTCCTGACACCACCATATGACTTTCCTTTTCTATAGCAGCTACCACAATTATAAGCCCTGATTCGGAAAGCATTTTCCTGTCTCTTAAGACTATATTTCCGACATCTCCCACACCCAGTCCGTCTACAAGGATTGCGTCGGCTTCTATTTTTTCCTTGGCTATATGGGCGCTACGCTTGGTAACATCTAAAATGTCGCCGTTATCAAGAATAAATACATTCTCTTTTTTCATGCCCAAGCCTTCTGCCAACTGACCGTGCCGTATTAAATGCCTGTATTCACCATGTACCGGCATGAAAAACTTAGGCTTTATCAGTGAATGAAGAAGTTTGAGTTCTTCCTGGCATGCATGACCGGAAACATGAATATCCGCTATATCGGAATATATTACATTGGCACCTTTTTCAAAGAGCTTGTTTACTACATTTGAAACGGTTTTTTCATTGCCGGGAACAGGAGTTGATGAAAGCACAACCATATCGCCTTTTTTTAGCTTTACAGAGCGATGTTCGCCTGATGCTATTCTTGACAATGCAGACATAGGTTCTCCCTGACTTCCTGTAGTTATGATTACTAATTTATCGTCAGGAATATTTTTTATCATCTTAAGGTCTACGATAGTTCCCGGAGGTATATTAAGATAACCAAGTTCTATTGCAAGAGCTACCACATTTTCCATGCTTCTTCCGGATATAGCTACCTTTCGTCCCATCTTTACAGCATTTTCGATTATTTTTTGAACTCTGTGTACATTAGATGAGAAAGTGGCTATAATAATTCTCGTTTCAGCCGTTCTGAATATATTTTCTATTGTTTCACCGACTACTCTTTCAGAGGCTGTAAATCCCGGTCTAAGAGCATTTGTGCTGTCGCACAGCATTAGAGTAACTCCTTTTTTACCGATTTCTGCCAGTCTGCAAAAATCTATAGGCTCTCCGTCTATAGGTGTATAGTCTATCTTAAAGTCTCCCGAGTGAAACACCATACCTGCCGGCGTATCTATGGCAAGACAGATAGCGTCTGCAATAGAATGGGTGGTCCTTATCGTTTCAATATTAAAGCATCCCATTTTAACTTTGTCGCCTGCATCTATTGTCCTCAAATCGCCGATTATTTTATGTTCTTTGAGTTTGTTTTCAACAAGCCCTAAAGTGAGTCTTGTTCCGTAAATTGGAAGTTTGACTTTTTTAAGAAGATAAGGTATAGCTCCGATATGATCTTCATGTCCGTGCGTTATTATCATTCCCACTATTTTACTTTGATTTTCTATCAGATAAGAAAAATCGGGGATTACGATATCTATACCATACATCTCGTCTTCCGGGAAGCTAAGTCCGCAATCGATTATCAATATCTGATCGTTACATTCAAGTACCGTCATGTTTTTTCCGATTTCGTTCAGTCCACCTATGGGGATAACCTTTAAATGCGGCATTGATTTTCTCGGTTTAGTTATTTTTCTTCTCATAAAATTTTCCGTCCTTTTTATTCTTAATTTATGAAAAGACAACTGTTGGTAAATATTCTGTTGTTAAGTTATTTTACTACTATATTTATCAGTCTGCCCGGTACAGCTACAACCTTTACGACTGATTTTCCGTCCAGTAAGAGTTTGATTTTTTCATTCTCCAAAGCTATCTTTTCTAATTCCTGCTTGTCGGCTGTTGCTGCAACCGTAAGCTTTTCTTTTACTTTTCCGTTTATCTGCACTATTATTTCCACATCGTCTTTGATGAGAGCGTCTTTATCATATTCCGGCCAACGCATAGTAGTAACAGATTCTTTCTGACCTATATGTTCCCACATTTCCTCGCATATATGAGGAACGAATGGTGAGAGCATCAAAATCAGATCTTTTGTTGCTTTTCCGAGCAACCCTATATTTACATCATCAAGTTCTTTGTATTTGTACATTTCGTTTACAAGTTCCATAAGAGAGCTGATTGCAGTATTAAAGTTGAATCGGCCGCCTACATCTTCACTTACTTTCTTAATTGTGTAGTTAAGTGAATAATTCAATGATTTGTCCGCTGCTGTTTTTATTTCAAAAGCTTGCGGAACATCCGGATATTTGGCTTTTATTTCATATACCATGCGGTACACTCTGTTAAGGAATCTGTAACATCCTGCTACTCCCTTATCTGACCAATCAAGTTCTCTGTCAGGCGGAGCTGCAAATAATATAAACAATCTTGCAGTATCTGCACCGTATTTGGATATTATTTCTTCAGGGCTTACTACATTTCCTATGGATTTGCTCATTTTTTTGCCGTCTTTATTTACCATGCCCTGGGTAAGAAGATTACGGAAAGGTTCCTCGTCCTCTACCAGTCCCATGTCATAGAAAGCCATTTGGAAGAATCTTGCATACATAAGGTGAAGTATAGCATGTTCAACACCGCCTATATATTGGTCTACATTCATCCAATATGCTGCTTTTTTTGGATCAAACGGCGCCTTATCATTTTTAGGGTCGCAATATCTGAGGAAGTACCATGAAGAATCAAGGAATGTATCCATGGTATCCATTTCTCTTCTTGCCGGTTTTCCGCATACAGGGCATTTTACATCGGCAAATGTCTTTGAGGTGGTAAGCGGAGATTCACCCTTTCCTGTAAATTCTATATCTGTAGGAAGCATTACAGGCAGATTTTCTTCTTTTTCAGGTACCCATCCGCAATCGTCGCAATAAATCATTGGGATAGGAGTTCCCCAGTATCGCTGTCTTGAGATAAGCCAGTCACGAAGTCTGTAATTTACTGTTTTCTTGCCTATGTTGTCTTTTTCTATAAGGTCTATAAACTTATCTATAGCAACTCTGTTGTTAAGACCGTTAAACTCGCCTGAGTTTATAAGCGTTCCCTCGGCAGCACATGCTTCTTTAAGATTGTTTAGGTCTATTGAAGGATCGCCCGGATCTACAACAGGGACTATATCTATTCCGAATTTCGTTGCAAAATCAAAGTCTCGCTGGTCATGTGCAGGAACACCCATTACAGCTCCTGTTCCGTATCCCATCAGTACATAGTCTGAGATGTAGATAGGAATTTCCATTTTGGTAAATGGATTTACAGCATATTTCCCGATAAATACTCCTGTCTTTTCATTGGAAGTTGAAGTTCTTTCAATATCGTTCATATGCTCAACTTTTTCTATATATTCCTTTACCGGTTTTTCATATTCTGTACCGTTTACCATTTCAAGTACAGTTGGATATTCCGGTGCAAGTACCATATAAGTAGTACCGTAAATTGTGTCTACTCTTGTTGTGAATACCGTTAAAGTTTCATCACTGTCTTTAATCTTAAAATCCACCTCTGCACCAACGGATTTGCCTATCCAGTTTTTTTGCATTACCTTTACTTTGTTAGGCCATCCGTCAAGAGTATCCAAATTATCAAGAAGTCTTTCTGCATAGTCGGTTATTTTAAGATACCACTGAGAAAGGTTTTTCTTTCCTACAGGAGTTTTACATCTTTCGCAGCAACCGTCAACGACCTGTTCGTTTGCCAAAACAGTCTGGCAGCTCGGACACCAGTTTACAGGATTTTCCTTTTTGTACGCAAGCCCTCTCTTATAGAACTGAATGAATATCCACTGCATCCACTTATAATAATCAGGGTGACATGTTGCAACTTCTCTGTTCCAATCGTAAGAAAGTCCAAGCTCTTTAAGCTGATTTCTCATTTCTTTTATGTTGTCCCATGTCCAGATATTAGGGTGAATTCCGTGTTTGATAGCTGCATTCTCAGCAGGAAGACCAAAAGAATCCCAGCCCATAGGATGAAGGACATTGTAACCGTCCATCTTCTTAAATCTTGCAACTACATCACCGATAGAGTAATTTCTTACATGTCCCATGTGCAGTTTTCCGGAAGGATACGGGAACATTTCCAAACAGTAATATTTTTTCTTTGACTCGTCTTCTTCCGTATGAAAGCAATCATTTTCTTCCCAATAATTCTGCCACTTTTTTTCAATTTCCTTGAAGTTGTATTTTTCGTTCATTTTCCAGTCTATTCCTCCACTTCGATAAATTGACAGTCTCCCCAAACTTTTTCTATGCTGTATCTTTCTCTCATTTCCTTTGTGAACAGATTTACTATAATATCTCCAAAATCCATTAGGATCCATCCCGATCCGTGTCTTCCCTCTATTGACTTGACCAAAAGTCCTTCCTGTGCGAAACGGTCCTCTACTTCATCGGCTAAAGTTGTAATCTGTCTTTCTGAATTTCCCGAACATATAACGAAAAAATCAGCAAATGAAGCTTTTTCTCCGATATCTATAATTACGATATCTTCAGCCTTTTTGTCAGACAGGACTTTACTTGCAAGTAATGCATATTCCTTATTTGTCATATGATTTCTCCTTTTTATTTATCTCATTTTCCAAGTAATCTCCCGCCGCTTTTGTCATAGGGTCAAGGAAATGTCCCTCGGAAACAACAAAGTCTATGGTTTTTTTTAATGATAACAGACATGCCTCATCAAGATCCTCTTCAAGAACTTTTCTAAGATTGTCGACTCCCGGATAATTTCTTCCCGGTTCTGTAGCATCCGAAATATATATAATTTTATCAAGAAGAGTCATTGCAGGTCTTCCTGTAGTATGGTATCTTACAGCATCTATTATTTCACTGTCGTCAACTCCAAAATCCCGCTGTATCATTACTGCCGCAACCGGGCCGTGTGCAAGATTGGGATTGTTTAGATATTTTTTATCCAACTCAAGGTGCTTAACATGGTAATTAAGAACATCTGCGCTTACTCCTCTGTAAAGGTCGTGAAGAAGAGCCGCAACTTCGGTTTTATACGAATTACAGCCATACTTCTCCGCAAGTTTAAGTGCAGTATCTCTTACACCATATGTATGAACCTTTCTCTTTTCCGAAAAATTTCTATCTATATATTCTTCGATTTTACTTATAGAGATCATTTTCTCTTATATACCTTTCTACTTGTGACGGAACCATGTCCGAGATAATTTTTCCGGCAGATATATATTCCCGAACTTTTGTTGAAGATATCGGAGGCATATCTGCATTTATTTTAATAATGGTTGATTGGTATTTTTGTCTGTATTCTGCTATTTTTTTGTTAAGTTCATCTTCCCTGTAGCCGGGTCTTATGCTGACAGCAAATGAAAATCCACTCAATATTTCACTACCGCGATACCACCGTTCCATTTCAATAAACGAATCTGTTCCCGATATGAAGAATATTTCATCTTCCGGATACTCATGCTTCAAATGCATCAAAGTGTTTATAGTATATGAAAGGGAACTTCTGTTCATTTCATAATCAGATACTTCAACATTATCGCAGTCTGCAAATGCAAGTTTTACCATGGTTTTTCTGTGAATGTCATCAGCTGTCTTTTTTCCTTGCTTAAAGGGTTGGACTCTTGCAGGCATAACTATCAACTTGCGAAGTTCAAGTTCATCTATTGCCGCTTTACCCAATGCGACATGAGCAGAATGAACAGGGTCAAAAGTTCCGCCCAAAACTCCTATTCTGCATTTAGGTTTACTTACATCATTATTGGGCAGAGAATCTGTTACTGAATAGTCGTCATAGGGTATTTCACTTTCGATAAGTTTTCTTGAAAATGATTCTAAATTTTTCCAAAATGTATCTTCTATCTCATCTTCTGTACCCCAGCTATCATTTATTAAGCCTGTTCCTCCCCCTGTTCCGGAAGCAATTAAGGATGATACTTGATTGTTGCTGACTATAGTAACTATCAATGCAGTCCAAGAGCCGTTTCGTAAATAAAATTTTTCAAATATGCAAGTTGCAATATGAATTTCGCCCATATTCATTACATCAGGCTCTTTTTTTAATTTTCCCAGCCGTTCTCCGGCTTCTTTTACAAGATTGAGAGCTTCTTCAAAACCTATGCGAAAACTGCGACGGCAGCCATATAAAGCTTTTTTCTTTTCTGCGAAAATATTTTTGAATTCATCTTCTATCAGAGTTTTTATTGAATTATCGAAACCGGATTTTGCAAGGTTTTGGTGAAATTCATCTTCAATCTGATGTGAACTTTTACTGCTGCTTAGCAAGTGAACCGGTTGTAAGAGAGCTATTATTTCTTTGCTGCATTGCTGACAAAAAACAGTACCGGTATAACTCATGGTGTAATAGTTATCCATAAAAGAAATTTTTTTGCCGCAGTTTCTGCATATATTTCCCATTTTGCTCCTCCTGATGAAGTCTTTGTTATTCTGCTTTTATTCTTAATTCTTCAAGCTGGGCTTCGTCTATTGGAGCAGGTGCATCACTTACAAGACATTGTGCATTCTGGTTCTTAGGGAATGCCATAACTTCTCTGATAGAAGACTCTCCAAGAAGCAGCATTACCATTCTGTCAAGACCGTATGCCAGTCCTCCGTGAGGCGGAGCTCCGTACTTAAAGGCTTCTATAAGGAATCCGAATTTTTCTTCGCACTCTTCTTGTGTAAGTCCCAAGGCCTTAAACATTCTGTTTTGTATATTTTTGTCATGTATTCTTATGGAACCGCCGCCAAGCTCAACACCGTTGAGAACTATATCATAAGCGTTGGCAAGAACTTTTTCCGGATTGGTTTCAAGCATATCAAGCTGCTCTTCCTTAGGTGAAGTAAATGGATGATGCATAGCTTTAAGTTCACCTGTTTCATCATCCTTTTCAAACAGCGGAAAATCCACAACCCAGAGGAGATTGAATACTTTATCGTCCAAAAGTCCCATTCTCTTTGCTATTTCTCTTCTAAGGAAACCAAGAGTATCAAATACTACCTTACTCTTGTCTGATACTATCAGAATCAAGTCTCCCTGTTTTGCCTCAAATACTGACGCTATTTCTCTTAATTGTTCCTGATTGAAGAATTTGTTTACTGAAGAGTTGAATTCTCCATCCCCTACTCTCAGCCATACAAGACCTTTTGCCCCATAACTTTTAGCAGCTTCTGTAAGCTTATCTATATCTTTTCTGCTGAAATGTTCACTTCCTCCGTCTATGCAGATTCCTCTTACATCTCCTCCTGCGGCAAGAGCATCTGTAAATACTTTAAATTCACAACCTGAAACAACATCATTTAGCTTTTTCAGTTCAAATCCAAATCTTGTATCAGGCTTGTCCGAGCCATATCGTTCCATTGCTTCATGCCATGTTAACCTTGGGAGTGGAGTTTTGATGTCTACATTCATCAATTCTTTAAAAAGCTTTTTTAGTAAGCCTTCTTGCATTTCAATTACATCGTCCATGTCAACAAAAGACATCTCAAGGTCGATTTGAGTAAACTCAGGCTGTCTGTCAGCACGCAGGTCTTCATCTCTGAAACATTTGACAATCTGCATATATCTGTCGGTTCCGCCAACCATAAGAAGCTGTTTGAATAACTGAGGCGACTGTGGCAGTGCATAAAAAGAACCCGGATATACTCTGCTTGGAACAACATAGTCTCTGGCTCCTTCAGGTGTGGATTTGATCAACATAGGAGTTTCCACTTCAGTAAAACCATTTTCGTCAAAATAGTCTCTGACAAGTTTAGTTACTTTATGACGGAAAGTAAGGTTTTTTTGCATCTTCATTTTTCTTAAATCAAGGTATCTGTATTTAAGTCTGAGATTATCGTCTACATTGTCATCATCCTTAATATATATAGGAGGTGTATCAGCTTCTGAATAAATGATAAGATTGTCTGCGAATACTTCTATATCACCTGTTGCAATATTTCCATTCTTGGCAGTACGCTCTTTTACAGTTCCGCTTATACCTATTACATATTCGCTTCTGAGGCTGTCAGCTTTTTCAAACAGTTCTGCCGGAATATTATCGTCAAAAGTTACCTGTACTATTCCTGTTTTATCTCTAAGGTCTACAAATATAAGGCCTCCCAGATTTCTGCGTTTTGATACCCATCCGTTTAAAACTACATGCTGCCCCTCATCGGAAATACGAAGTTCTCCACACATATGGGTTCTTTTTAATAAAGTGCTCATCTTTTGATTCTTCTCCTATTTAACAATTTCTTCAAATATATCGTCTAATTTTATTTCTCGCTGCTGTGATTTCCTCATATCCTTAAGGGATACCACACCCTTTTCAAGTTCATTTTCACCGATTACAAGAGTATATTTTGCATTAAGCCTGTCTGCATATTTGAACTGACCTTTTATGTTTCTTGCAAGGGTATCCATTTCGGCGGCTATGCCCTTTTGTCTCAGTTCTCTGCAAAGTTTAAGCCCGAAAGCTTTGGCTCTGTCTCCCATAACTGCAATGAATACATCTACATTATCGTCGTCAGGGAAAGGAGCATTACATGCTTCCATAAGAAGAAGAAGCCTTTCTATTCCAAGGCCGAAACCTACTCCCGGAATCGGAGGACCTCCCAATTCTTCAATAAGGTGGTCGTATCTTCCCCCGCCGCATACTGTTCCTTGCGCACCTATGCTTGTGGTTACAAATTCAAAAGCAGTCTTAGTATAATAGTCAAGGCCTCGTACTATGTTGGGGTCTACTTTATAATCTATTCCCATAGCTGTAAGGTTGCTTTTAAGCTCTTCAAAGGCATTTTTGCAGTCATCACAAAGATAATCTATCATTCTTGGAGCATCTTTAACTATGCTCTGACATATTTCAGATTTGCAGTCGAGGATTCTCATCGGATTTCTGCCGTATCTGTCCTTACAGGTATTGCACAGTTGGTCATAGTGAGGCTCAAGAAATGCCTTTAATGCCTCTCTATGATTCTTTCTGCATTCCGGACATCCCACGCTGTTGATTCTAAGCTCGATTTCTTTTATCCCCAGCTCGTTTAGAAAATCATTTGCAAGACATATTACTTCTGAGTCGGCAAGCATATTAGGAGTGCCGAAAACTTCTATTCCAAACTGATGAAAATGTCTAAGTCTTCCGGATTGAGGCTTTTCATACCGGAAGCAGTCGGTATTATAATAATATTTTGTAGGCTGAACTTCCGCATATTGTTTATGTTCAATAAAAGCTCTTACTGCACCTGAGGTGCCTTCCGGCTTAAGTGTAATACTTCTGTTACCATGATCGTTAAAGGTATACATCTCTTTTTGAACAACATCGGTAGTATCGCCTATTCCTCTTGCAAATACTTCCGTATGTTCAAACATCGGAGTTCTTATTTCTTTGAATCCATAGTTTTTGCATATTTCGGCAAATTTTTTCTCCACATAGTGCCATTTATACGCTTGTGAAGGTAATAAATCTTTCGTTCCTTTAGGTGCGTTAGTTAACACTTTTATGCCTCCTTAAAAAATTTTTCGTTTTTTCTCTCTTTCATTTCTTCGATTCGTTCTATATAAATCTGATAGTTGGAAACATTGGGAACTCGTTCCAACCTGTTTTCTTTTGGATAATACTTCTTACTTATAGCGCCTGCACCAAGAGCTAAAATGCTTTGGTTTTCATCCATTATGCGTATGTTGTATATGCATGGCGTATCGTCTTTACAGTACCCTACATTTTCCATAGCTCCTGCCATGTGTTTTTGACGATAGAGGTAATAAGGTCTGTACCCTGCCTCTTTCATTGCGTCCCGTGAAATATCAAGCATTTTTTTAACTGTTTCAGCTTGTTTATAATGATAGTCGGCATCGCTTTCAATTAGTCTTGAAGCTCTTTTGACAGCAAGTGTATGAACAGTTATATTAGCAGGATTAAGAGATATAATCTCTTTAAGGGTGTTTTCAAAGTCTTTGGGTGTTTCTTCAGGAAGACCTGCTATTACATCTGCATTTATTATAAAATTATCTGTATTAAATGCCGTATTAAATGCATTTCTTATATCATCTACACTGTGTGAGCGACCTATAAGTTTAAGCGTCTTATCTTTCATTGTCTGAGGATTTATGCTTATTCTTTTTATTCCGTGACCTGATATTACTTTTAATTTTTCGGCCGTTATCGTATCGGGACGACCCGCTTCAACGGTAAATTCTTTAATCTTTGAAAGGTCAAAAGATTTTTCAATTTCTTGCAGCAGCATGTCAAGCTGTTTTTCATTCAGCGTGGTGGGTGTTCCCCCTCCGATATAAACCGATTCTATGTATTTCCCTGATTTTTTCAAAGCATCTCCGGCAAACTTGATTTCCTCAATCAAAGTATCTAAATATTTTTTTATTTCTTCCGGGCCTTGCTGATTGGATGTAAAAGAACAGTAAAGACATCTTGTAGGACAAAACGGTATGCCTATATAAATGCTTATTGAATTTTCGTCCGCCGAACCTAAAAAATCTTGCTGATATTTATATATGTCCATCAGAAGCTTTGCTTTTTCTTCGCTTAGAAGATAAAATTGCTTTAATTTTTCAGTTACTTTTTCATAGGACTTGTATTTTTCAAATAATTCTCTTGTCAGTTTAACCGGTCTTACTCCTGTGAGTATTCCCCACGGAGGTGTTATCCCGGTCACCTTGCAAAGTCCTTGATAAATTTCTCTTTTGATTTGATTTTTCTCATTAAAACATTCATTATTAAACTCAATTATGATATCGTTTTCATCATGAGAACATTCATATTCGTTTTTCATGAAAAGTTTGTACTCATTGGGATTTAGAAAAATCTTTATCAGCTCATTATAATCGTATTTATCGTTTATGTTATTTATAATGATATTATACAAATGGATTTCCTCGTTTTTCTTCTCCTATAGTTGTTGCCCCCATATGTCCCGGAAAAACTGCTGTATCATCCGGAAGCACATAGAGCCTGTCTCTGATTGAATTTTTAATTATTCTGTAGTCTCCGCCGTAAAAGTCGGTGCGTCCTATGGAATAGCGGAAAAGAGTATCTCCGCTGAACAGACAACCGTCTGCATATATACACATTCCGCCTTTGGTATGACCCGGTGTGTGAAGAAATGTCAAAGTCATATTTCCTATTTTGAGATCCTGATTATCCCTGACAAGGATGTCGGGTTCAACTGTAACAGGATGTCCAAACATTTCAACTGAAGTATTCAAATTAGGGTTTTGAAGCATTTCAATTTCATCTTGATATGCTATAACCTTTGCTCCCGGGAAATCCTGCTTAAATCTTGCCACTCCCCCTATATGGTCACCATGACCATGGGTTAATATTATATATTCCACTTCTATGTGTTCTTTTTCTGTATCATCGGTAAGGCGGCTTTCATATCCGCCGGGGTCAACTATAAAACCTTTTTTGGTCGTCTCATCATAGGCAAGATAAGTATTTACCTGTAAAGGCCCGGTTAAATAATGTTTGATTTTCATTTTCTTGTATTCTCCTAAAACAATTTTCGGCTATCCAGCAGTATGGTTACAGGTCCGTCATTGTAAATTCTCACCATCATATCTGCACGGAATATTCCTTCCTCTACTTCTATATTTTCCTTTTTTACCAAATCAATAAAATATCTGTACAATCTATTTGCTTCTTCGGGAGGTGCCGCATGAGAAAAGCTTGGTCTTTTTCCTTTTCTTACATCACCCAAAAGTGTAAATTGAGATACTGCAAGAATTTTTCCTGAGACATCCTTGACTGAAAGATTGAGTTTTTCGTTTTCGTCCTCAAAAATTCTCAGTCCCGATATTTTATCTGCCATATAAGCAGCATCGGCTTCAGTGTCGTTATCTTCAACTCCTAAAAACACTACGAGTCCCTGCTGTATCGCACCTGTTTTTTTGTTATCAACTGTTACATCCGCTTCTGTAACTCTCTGTACTACTGCTCGCATATTACTCCTGTCTTATCTTATTTTGTCTTATATTATGCTTTTGCTCTGTATACCTGAGATATTCCTTCTATATTTCTCAGGTTTCTGAGAACCTTTTGCATTTCCTGGGTGCTGGAAATTGATAATGTTATAGTCATGGTCAAAGTGCCGTCTCTGCCGGTCTTTGCGTTTACACCTGAAAGATGAATGTCCATATCTTCGCAGACTCTTGAAATATCCGATAATATTCCTTTTCTGTCGCTGCCTATAATACAGATGTCGGCATCGTAAGATTTGCCTACCTTTAAATCTTCCCACTCTACCTCAATAAATCTCGCTTTTTCGTGGTCAGGCAAATTTGTTACATTGGAGCAATCCTTTCTGTGAACGGAAATGCCTCGCCCTTTAGTTATAAAGCCTACTATATCATCACCGGGAACAGGATTACAACAGCGAGCCAGCTTTATCATAAGATTATCAGTACCTTTTACTATTACGCCGGGACTTTCTTTTTTGCGATGCTCTGCTGCTTTTTGACGCTTTGCTTCTGAAGCCTTAATGTCCTCTAAAACAGCTTCATCTGTTTTGTTTTCTATCTTGTTATCCTCGTTATAATAAGAGAATAAAAGATTGCAGAATTTACTCATCAACGAGCCGCCGCCTGCAAGCTGGGCAAAGCCCTCGTCATTATTGGCAAAATTCATTGCTTTCATAGCTTTGTTTATATAAGATGACTTAGCACATAAGGCCGGATCGTATCCTTTTTTTCTTATGGACTTATCAAGCAAATCTTTACCTTTATCTATGTTATCTGATTTGTTCTCCTTTTTCAGCCATCCTCTTATCTTATTTCTTGCATTGGAACTTTTGGCTATCTTGAGCCAGTCTACGCTCGGGCCGCTGGAGTTTGCAGAAGTCACTATTTCGACTATATCTCCGTTTTGAAGAGTGTGGTCTATGGTAACCATTTTACCGTTAACTTTTGCCCCTACGCATTTACAACCTATTGCAGAATGGATTTTAAACGCAAAATCAAGAGGAGTTGAACCGGCAGGCAATTCTATAACATCTCCTCTCGGCGTAAATACAAACACCTGGGTAGCAAATAAGTCCATTTTCATAGTTTCCAAGAATACTTTAGGGTCGTTTATATCCTTTTGCCACTCAAGGGATTGTCTGAGCCAAGCTAATTTTATATCATCTGTAGATGCATTGCCGGAAGTGTCGCCTTCTTTGTACTTCCAGTGAGCCGCAATACCATATTCCGCAACTTCATGCATCTCATGAGTTCTTATTTGAATTTCAAAAGGTTCGCCGCTGTCGCCTATCACTGTTGTATGCAGTGATTGATACATATTAGGCTTAGGCATGGCTATATAGTCCTTAAATCTGCCCGGAATAGGCTTCCACATAGTGTGTACTATTCCAAGAACCGCATAGCAGTCCTTAACTGTATCCACTATTATTCTTACAGCTATCAAATCGAATATCTCATCTATCTGTTTCTTTTGATATTTCATTTTCTTATATATGCTGTAAAAATGTTTTGCTCTGCCGTAAATTTCATATTTGAGATCCATATCATCCAAAGATTCTTTGATTTCCCCAATTACGGTATTTATGGTAGCTTCACGCTGTGACCTTCTTAGACTTACCTTTTCTTGGAGATCTCTGAACTCTTCGGGATGAAGATATTTAAGAGCTATATCCTCAAGTTCAAATTTAACGGTAGAAATACCAAGTCTGCTGGCCAAAGGTGCATATATTTCAAGAGTTTCTTTACACTTTTCTTCTATCTTGGACGGCTTCATAAACTCTATGGTTCGCATATTATGAAGTCGGTCGGCTAATTTAATTATTAAAACTCTTATGTCTTTGGACATGGCAAGAAACATTTTTCTGAAATTTTCTGCCTGTATTTCTTCTTTAGATTCAAATTTTATGGTACCTAATTTTGTAACGCCATCCACAAGTAAGGCTATTTCTTCTCCAAAATCTGAAACCAGCTGCTCCCTGGTATATTCCGTATCTTCTACCACATCATGCAAAAGCCCACCGATAATTGTAGCTTCATCCATTCCAAGCTGGGCAAGTATTATTGCCACATTTATGGGATGAATAAAGTAAGGCTCTCCGCTTTTTCTGAGCTGTCCATCATGCAGATCTTTGCCCTTATCATAAGCCTTTCCAATCAAGTCGGTGTTGTATTTAGAATTTATGTTCAGTATTTCCTGTAAAAATTCCGCTTTGCTTTCCATCAAATAAAACTCCTGTAGTTATTTCTTGTTTTTCTTGTTTTTGCTTTTTATTTGTTTCACATACTTTGATTCTTCGCTGCCCTTACATAATTCGTAGTATATAGGACTGCAAATAAATATTGAAGAATAACATCCCACTATTACACCTATCATCAGCGGAATTATAAATTCCCTTATGGAAGATGAAACCATTATGCACAGAGGCACCATTACTATCAGGGTAGTCAGTGAAGTCATTATAGTTCTGTTTAAAGTGCTGTTTATACTGCGATCTATATTAACCTCGCTTCCGTCTTTTCTGTAAAGACGCTTGTTTTCTCTTATTCTGTCGAATATAACTATCGTATCATTTATCGAATATCCAACTAATGTAAGAATTGCCGCTATGAACGGATTATTTACAGTAAAGCCGAATATGCCATAAAATGCTATGACAATAAGTACATCGTGAACTACTCCTGCGATAGCAGAAAATCCATACTTCCATGACTTAAACCTAAAAATAATGTATATGAGCATTCCGACTGAGGCTATCAATACCGCCTTTATGGCGTTAAGTTTAAGCTCGTCTCCAACGGAAGGGCCAAACTGTTCAGAAGCAAGAACATCTTTATCGCTGATTCCAAACTCTTCTTCAAGTGTACCTATAACCTCTGCACGCTCTTCGTTATCAAGGGATTCTATAGTTTTGATAACAACCTGTTCGTTGTTTTCTCCTGAATATATTATCGACGGATTAAGTTTATATTTGTCTATGGCATCTTCCACATCGGAAATCTCCACCTGTTTATGCAAATCAACCTGAATCATGGTTCCGCCTGTAAAGTCTATTCCGTAATTAAGTCCTCTAATGAAAGTAAAGACTAATCCCAATATTATTATTCCTGCACTTATTGCATAAAATACTTTTCTGTTTTTTATAAAGCAGAAAGTTTTGTTCAGAAATTGTTTAGGCGTTCCGTCATCATTAACACCGAAATATTTATTTTGAGAGAATTTTTTGCTTTCAGCAAGAAGAGATATAAACAGCTGAGTAATTATTACGGCTGTAAATATACTTATTACTATACCTATTATCAATGTCAGTGCAAATCCCTTTACGGAAGTAGTACCTACTTCGTAAAGAACTACTGCGGCTATAAGGGTAGTTATCTGTGCATCAAGAACGGTAGTCAAAGCGTTTTTAAACCCTGCCTGAACAGAAACTCTTATACTCTTTCCTGCACATATTTCTTCTTTTATTCTTGCAAATATTATTACATTGGCATCTACTGCCATACCTATTGACAGTATTAAAGCTGCTATTCCCGGAAGTGTAAGAACTACATCAAGCAATGACATTGACCATATAAACATAGCAACATAAAGCATGAGAGCTATATCTGCTACAAGACCCAAAAGTCCGTAGAACAATATCATCATAATAAAGATGAGTCCTATACCTATAGCGCCTGCAATTATGGACTTGTCCAGTGCGTCTGCTCCAATTGAAGCCGCCTGAACTGACGACTGTACTTCAACCAAGTCTACAGGAAGCGCACCGCCTCTTATAAGTGCAGCTGTGGTTGAAGCCTCTTCTTTGCTGTAACCGCCTGTAATTTCACATTGTCCGCCTGATATTACATTCATTACATTTGGATGAACTACGATTTCATCGTCAAGTACGATTGCAATCTGGTCTGAAGCCATACCATCTATAGTAGGCGTTACCGTCTTGCTTATGGCTGTTTTAGTTCCTTCTTCAAACAGAGTCGTTCCCTGCTTGTCAAATTCCAGCTCTATCTTGTAGTTAGAACCGTCTGTTGCAATCTGTGCATCTTTAACATGACTTCCGTCAAGCACAAGACTGCCGTCAGCAAGCACGAACTTAAGCTGGGCTGTTTTACCGACAGCTTTTATGGCTTCTTCGGCATCTTCTGCTCCCGGTATCTCAACTCTTATTCTCTTATCTCCTTCTATTGTCACTGAGGATTCGGCAACACCCATTTGGTTTACACGATTATCCAGAACTGCTCTTGTCTGATCCATCAGCTTCTTAAGTTCTTCACCCTCAAGATCTGTCTGAGCTTCCATTACAACATATACGCCGCCATTGATGTCAAGGCCGTATTTTAAAGCGTCCTTGGCAGAATTAAACGAACCTATGCCAAATATGCTGACATACCATGCAAAAACTGTAATTACAAGTACCAAAGCTGCCAGTACTCGTTTGACTGTCCGACTCATAACTGTTAAAACCTCTCTTCTCCCTTTATTATTGGGTTATCATTATATTTTTAATACCTTTTGTACATAATATAGGCATTTTATTTTACATTATATTGTACTACTTTTTGGCTTATTTTACAAGAAAAATACTTCTTTTTATCATAAAGCAATGTGTGAGTTTTGTTGATAAATCCTGTAATATTGGTAAGTATCTCAGTATTTTGTATTATTTCACAGAATACATCTTGTAAATGTCACAATATATATATATAGGAGTGACTTATGAGCCTCTTCCATGCTGATTTTTGTCCGAATTTTGCTTGAAATAAATATTTAACATATGCCCCTAAATATTTAGCACATAACTAAAAAACCTGCTTTTAAAAGCAGGTTTTGTTAATATTGTTTATAATATATTATTACTGTTCGTCAGCTTCTTTTTTTTCTTCAGTATTCTCTTCGATGTCAGAAGCTTTTTTTAATTTCTTAGGTACAACCTTTTTTACTTCTTCATCAACACTGGATTCTTCAGCCTTAGCAGGTCTGTTGCTTGGATTGGTAACAGTTGAAACAGACCAACGCATCATTTCAAATTTCAGTTTATCGGCGCCTACCTGAATAACTATTGTTTCGTCTTTGGTCTTTACAATCTTTCCGCAGATTCCTCCGATAGTAACGATTTCGTCACCTACCTGAAGATTGTTTCTCATCTCCTGAATCTGTTTATCTTTTTTTCTCTGAGGTCTTATCATCAGGAAATACATCGCAATAATAAGTATCAGTAATGGTGCCAAGCTCATAAGTTGTTGCATACTATAAAATCCTCCTAAGTGAATGTAATACCGCAATATTATTGGTGCCGGCGATGGGGGTCGAACCCATACGGTGTTGCCACCACAGGATTTTGAGTCCTGCACGTCTGCCAATTCCATCACGCCGGCCCACACAATGATACTATCGTACCATACATTATGTCATATTGCAAACATTTATTTTAAGAATTTTCAATATTTTTTTCTTCAGCTATTTTTTTCTTCCATGACCATGTATTACAATTTTTGTATATGTTGTTAAACATAGGCAATTTTACGGCCTCAAATGTATCTACACCTATCAATCCCATTTTTTTATAACACAAAGGATAATACTGAGCTTCATCTATCAGATTTTTTTTAACATCTGAATATATAGAAGTGTATTCTTCTATAGTATGAAGTTTGTCAAGTTCCTTTACTTTCTCAAGAAGTTCGGGATTTTCATAAGACCATGGGTTTGTTCCGTCAAAGAAAGTTCTCAAATCATATGATGCTTCCATCTCATAACCTGTAAGCAAAATATCAAACTCCTTTTCTTCTATAAGTTCACTGTATTCTTCCCAGCCCACAGAATTTATAGATACATTAAAGCCCGCTTGTTGAAGATTTTTTTCCATTATTCTCGCTGCTGCAATTCTGTTGGCATTATTGTTGTTGACCAGTAATGTCAGAGGAACTTCTTTTCCCTCTTCATCTTCAAGTCTGCCATTTAAATCTTTGTCTTCATATCCTTCTTTTGCCAAAATTTCGGCAGCTTTATCTCTGTCAAAAGCATATGTTTGCTTAGAGTCGGCCACCCCCAAAAAACCGGGATAATATATTGTATCCGTCAAAACTCCGTCGTCCATATAGCCTTCACTTAAAATACTGTTTTCGTCTATTGCATAGCAAATGCTTTTTCTTACCCCTTTCGAGGCAAGAAGCGGGTTATCAGTATTAAACACTATAAAATCCACATCGTTTGAAACCATATCGTACATGACAAGTTCTTTATCTTCAACGAGAGATTTTCTGTCTGAGCCTATATCTGTATAACATGTTACAGAACCTATTTCCAGCATATTGGGAGCCATGGACTTTTCAGGCATAATTTTTATACTTATACTGTTTTGTGCCCTCGTGTCAAAAAAGGATTCATTAGCTTCCAGTTTAAGTTCTTTCAGTGAATCATAGGACGAATATTTGTACATTCCCGTACCTACAGGAATAAAATTATCTGTTTCTTTTATAAGAGCCGATGCGCTTTTATATTCGTTTCTTGGGAGTATGGGAAATACAAGGGCATCGAGAGAACAATCCTCTGCGTTGTTGAAATATATTCTAAGGTTGTTGTCATCCTTGACATTTACATTTTTTATTCTTGATGCCTTTTCATAATAAAGACCGTCGGAACCGTATGATTTTATAGCATTTACAGTAAAGCTGACATCCTTAGCATTCAAAGCATCTCCGCTGTGCCAAAGTATGCCTTGTTTAAGGGTGATGTCGATATATGCATTTTCTGTATCTACAGTATAACTTTCCGCCAAATCTCCTGCTACATTCAAGTTATCCGTATAATCAAACAGACCATTGTAAATCAGTTTTGAAATGTAATAAGTGTCTTCCGATTTTGAGGTTATCGGATTTAATGTGTCTAAATGAGCCGATGCAAACGAAAGTGTTGTTTGAGGCTCAGTCTTTATATCCGGATCTATTTCCAGTATTTCTTCTCTGTATATTTTGACGCTGGATAAAGCGACTACTATCACAGCAATAATTACAACAATATATAGCCAATATTTTTGTAAAAATATAAACCATTTTTTTTCAGACATTTCATCCTTGTTAAAATTCATCTCTTATCCTTTCGAGTATCTTATCTATCTGCATGTAAAGCTCTTCAACAGTTCCGGAATTATCAATAATATACCGGCTCTTTCCCCTTTTTTCAGCTTCAGACATCTGATTGTTTATTCTGTCAATAATTTGTTTTTCCGACAATCCGTCACGCCTTTTTACTCTGTCTATACGAATGTCTGTATCTGCCGTAACAAGCCAATTTTCATCGGCGACCGATTCCATACCGCATTCAAACAGAAGCGGCGCATCAATTACAACTATATCGTCATTATCTTTCTTCTTTAATTGTTTTAACATAGAGTCGATTTTTTGTTCAACCTTTTTTGTTATGATGGCCTGTAATTTTTCCAGAGCTTTTGGGTCATTAAAGACAAGATCTCCCAATAATTTTCTTTCGAGATTACCTTCTTTTGATATATATTTTTCTCCAAAACTTTGTTTTATCTCATCCAAAGCGGGAGAGTCCTTTTCCGTCATTTCTCTTGAAATTTTATCTGCGTCTATTATTACGCATCCTTTTTCTTTTAAGTATTCGGAAACTGTTGTTTTTCCGGTTCCTATACCACCTGTTAAACCTATTGTCTTCATATCGTTATTTCAAATCGTACCATGTGTATCCTTCATTAACATCTGCTACCAACTTTACCGATAGCTTTACGGCTTCTTGCATGTCATTTTTCAATAATTCCCTCACAGCTTCTTCGTCCTTTTTAGGTACACAAAGTATCAGTTCATCATGTACCTGCAATATAAGCTTTGTTTCGGGGAAACGGGCTCTAAGGCTGTTGTGAACCTTTACCATGGCAACTTTGATTATATCCGCTGCACTGCCTTGTATCGGACTGTTCATTGCAAGCCTTTCACCAAGCTGCCTTACCATATAGGCTGAGGCATTTATTTCGTGAATAGGTCTTTTCCGACCTAATATTGTCTCGGAATATCCCTTTTCTTTACAGCTTGCAATCTGGTTATCCATATATTCTTTTACTTTTTTATGTTTGTCAAAATAGTCGTTTATATAATTTTCTGCTTCTTTTCTTGAAATTTGAAGTTCTTCACTAAGTCCGAAACCGCTCATTCCATATATTACGCCGAAATTTACTGCCTTGGCTCTGCTTCTTTCCTGAGATGTTACCTCGTCGAACGGAATTCCAAGAACTCTTGATGCTGTAAGCTTGTGTATATCGTCGCCTCTGTTAAAAGCAGCTATAAGTTCTTCATCTCCTGACAGATGGGCTAACACTCTCAATTCTATTTGTGAGTAATCTGCTCCTATTAAGATATGTTCCTCATCATCTGCAACAAAAGCCTTTCTTAAATTTCTTCCCAGCTCCTGTCTTATGGGGATATTTTGAAGATTAGGTTCGGTACAGCTGATTCTTCCGGTTGCAGTTACAGTCTGCTGAAAATGCGCTCTTATCTTTCCGTCTTTTCCAATAAGTGGCTTCATTCCCTCTACATATGTAGAGTTAAGCTTAGTAAGATTTCTGTATTCAAGAACCATATTTACTATAGGGTCTTTATCTCTTATTTTTTCCAGGACTTCTGCGCTTGTGCTGTACCCTCTTTTGGTCTTTTTACCGAAAAACGGAAGTTCCATGTCACCAAACAATACATTTCCAAGCTGCATAGGTGAATTTATATTAAATTCTTTACCTGCTCTAATATATATATCTTTTTCAAGCAAGCTTATTTTCTCTTTTAGTTCTTCTCCAAAGTTTTCGATGAAAGAACTGTTAACCTTAACACCTTCAAATTCCATGGATGCAAGAACTTCAATAAGAGGAAGTTCGGCTTCCTCGAACACAAGATTAAGATTGTTGGCTTTTATCTCTTCCATTTCTATATCCATAAGAGCCATAGAAACAGAACCTATCTTAAGCCCGTAATCTAACATATCTTTATTGCTGTCGTGAAACAAATCTATTTGATTTCCCTGTGAAACAGGATTCTGGTCTGTGTCTATGTCACAATGCAACCGTTCGAGAGCAATATTTTTGAGTTCATACTTGTTTCTTGACGGATCAAGAACATATTCAGCTATCGAATTATCAAAAACTATATTATACTCTTTAAATCCGTAAAATTTAAGAGCATATATATCATTTTTAATTTCATAACCCATGATATTCAGCTGTAAAGAATTCAGCTTATCTGCCAAAGCATTACAACCTGCGGCAACAGCGTCAACAAGAAAGGCATTGTCATTATCCATCAGAAATACACTTTCTATAAATGGGGTTTCTATATGGCTGATATTTCCGAAAACTTTGATATATACTCTGTCTTTTCCCTGTAGCTGCGACAAAAGTTCAAGGTTTTCCTTTGAATCTATGATTACTTTTTTTACAGTTCGTTCTTTAAATGCAGGAACGCTTTGTTCAGGAGTGATTTTCAGCTTTTTCAAAAAACTGTTAAACTCAAGTTTCGTATAAAGCTCTATGAGTTTACCATAGTCCGGTTCTTTCATTTTGAACATTTCTATATCTATGTCCATTGGAACGGCTGTATTTATGGTGGCAAGTCTTCTGCTGAGGATTGCAAGCTGTGCGTTTTCTTCCACTTTTGTTCTAAGCTTTTGCGCCGAAATTTCATCTGTATGCGCAAGCATATTTTCTATTGAGCCAAACTGTTCCAAAAGCTTGATTCCTGTCTTTTCGCCGACACCGGGGATTCCCGGTATATTGTCGGATGAGTCTCCCATAAGTCCTTTTAAGTCTATAAATTGCTGAGGAGTAAGATTGTATCTTTCTCTTATCTTATCTGTATCATAAAGCTCGAAATCTGTTATGCCTTTTTTAGTTATTAAAACTTCAGTCTTGTCTGAAACCAGCTGCAAAGCGTCCTTATCTCCGGTAATTACAAGTGCGTTTATATTCGCTTCTTCAGCCTTTTTTGCGACTGTTCCTATAATGTCATCAGCCTCATATCCTTCAAGTTCTAAAATTTCTATATTCATCGCTCTAAGGACATCTTTGACTATAGGCATCTGCATCACAAGTTCAGGAGGCATTGCTTTTCGTCCTGCCTTATATTCTTTATATTCGATATGTCGGAAAGTGGGCGCTTTTAAGTCGAATGCTACAGTGAGATACTCAGGTTTGTAGTCATTTTCTATTTTTTGCAGCATGTTCAAAAATCCGTAAACACCTTGAGTGTAAATACCCTCCTTGGTTATCATCGGTCTTTGTACTGCATAAAAAGCCCTGTTTATAAGGCTGTTTCCATCTATTATAACAATCCTTCTTTCCATAAAATACCCGTCTTTCTTTATGCTATTATTTGATAAGCATAATACATTGCTATTATTACGCCTACTATTGATTCCCCTCCCAAAAGACCGGAGGCTATTATAGTTCCCTTACCGTCTTCTTCAAATTTAGGTGCCAGCTTGTCAACTGCAAATCTTATTGCTCCGCCTATTGTTGCCGTAGCTGAAAGGTAGAACGGCAAATATACGCCGAGTCCCAAAGTAATAACAGGAAAATTGATACAATAAAGTAAAGTTGCAACAATAAGTCCTATTATAAATGCAGGCATGTTTGAAATACCTCCAACCATAGCTGCCACGGCAGATGCTTGAGCAGCCGGGAACATTTCGCTTCCGAAAGCTTCAGGGCCGTATGCTTTTAATATTACAAAGAGTATTAAAACCGATACTACTCCGCCTATAAGACCGCCAACGACTTCTGCTATCCACTGAGATTTCGGATCTGTGTGAAGCATATGTCCGGCTTTAAAATCATTCATTACATCGCCGACCAGGCCACATGCAACAGCTATAACCGCCGCAACAAAAAATGCTTCTACCTCGCCGATATCAGATACAGCCTTAGTTGCTATAAGGACGATTATTCCGAAAATTTCCATCGGATTTATTCCTGACTGTCCTACGCATTGTGCTGCCATAGATGTAGTCAGCCATGCGCCAAGTATGGTAACAACAGATGCAATTACGCCCATGTCTGTAACGATTGTAAATACAAATGCCAACAAAGCCATTATCAAAGGTGCCCAACGCATATTTATAAAGTTATCGCCAAGTCGATCTTTTGCAAACATAGAGCCGAATATGTCCTTAGCTTTAGGGATAATTCCTTTTATCAGGATACCTATTCCCGTTCCTACCATAAGTCCGATTCCAAGGGAAGACTTAATATTTGCCGCTACTACAGAATCCCATAGTCCCAATTCAACTCCGCCAATCAGTATACCGAAATCTCCTATCAGTGCTCCTAAGAACCAAACACCTATTACTACAGGTCCAATTATATATCCTATGGAAATCAACATCGGAGACAGCCATATTCCCATAAATGAGCCGTAGACTGCTGTCTTTGTACTTAAAATCGTGGAAGCAATTTTCATCTTCCAATCTCTCAGGTAAGTAAATATTCCGGCAGCTGCCATTGAAGAGAACAGCATTATCACCTTTTTGGAGCCTTTATCGCTTACTTCTAAAGTTGCTGCGGCAGCCTGCCCCATGGCAAATGGTAATTCTTTTGTTTCAATAAAATATTTTCTGAACAAAGCAGTAAATATCAGACCTAAAACAACTCCGCCAAGAGTAACTGCAAGCAGCTCCCCAAGACTTACATCTGCATCGGGATTTAACATCCATATTCCCGGAATAGTAAATGCCAGCCCTCCTGCAACCATAGCTCCTGCCGACATTGCTGTCTGAGTAACATTTATTTCCTGAAGATTAGTATTGCCGCACAACTTCAAAACAAACATTGAAACAAGCACTACAAACATTATCGGCCATGGCACCGAGCTTAGCTTTAATGCTATGAACATTGAACTCATAGTAAGTATTACGCTTCCTATGGCTCCTATTATCAGTCCCCTTACAGTAAGCTGCCTACTTGACATTGTTTTTTCCTCCTTTTAGTGCAAGCCAATATGCAGTAGCTACAAATACGCCTCCGCCTATTATGTTACCTATGGTTACAGGAAGAAGGTTATTTACTAACATGCCTTCCCATGTTAAATTTGCCAAAGCTTCAGGTGCCGCACCGGAAAGTGTTGCAAAGACTTCATTTTGTGAAGCGAATATTCCGGCCGGTATAAAATACATATTAGCTACGCTGTGTTCAAATCCTCCTGTTACAAAAAGCCATACAGGGAAAAACAGCGCAAATACTTTGCCTACTGTTGTGGAAGCTCCCGTTGCCGACCATACTGCAAGACATACAAGCCAGTTGCAGAGTATTCCGGAAAGTAAGCATTGGAGGAAAGTCATATTCACTTTCCCTGCCGCCACCTTTACAGTGAATGCACCTAACATATCGCTGCCTGATGTAAGTATTCCTGTATTGCATACCATCCATGCTATAAGTACGCTGCCTATAAAGTTTGCTATGTAAACAATAATCCAGTTTCTTAAAAGCTTAGATATTGTTACTTTCTTTTCTAAAACCGACAGAGTCATAAGGCTGTTGCCTGTAAAGAGTTCGGCCCCTGCCAAAGTTACCATTATTATTCCGCCTGTAAAAATAGTACCTGATAATATCTTTCCCAGACCAAAAGTTCCGGCCTCAAGAAGGAGATTGAAAGCACCCATATTTGCCGCTGCTCCCGCAAATGCTATATAAGCTCCGGCTAATATTCCGAGTATGAAAAGTTTTCTAAAGGAACCGCCTGCTTTTGCAATTCCGCTGTTTACTGTTTGTTCCAATATTTCTACCGGTTTTAAATGATTCATTGTTTTCTACCTTACCTTTTTCCTTGCGTTTAATCAACGGCTATATTCTATAATATTTGGGAGTGTTTGACTACCCCCTTTTGTTAAATTTATAAATATTTCACAAAGTATGCGTGAAACAATATTTGCCGTAATTTATGTTTGATTTTTTCTGTGGCTCTACCTGGGTTTTCATAAACTTGATATATTTTTTCTTAATAAAGAAAATCCAACAGAAATCTGTTGGATTTAATACCCGGGTTACCGTCGGGGAGATAATTGACGCCCTATCAAAAGATAGGTGGGTACTCTGTTTCTTGCCTCTGTCTTCCTCTGATAGTGAGGCCTGACATAACGCTTTGAAAACTCCGAATTCCCGATTCAAAAGTGTAGGTTCAATTATGATTCCCTAACGCATAACCCAGGAATATTTTAATTATAAGTAAATCGAAGATAAATTATTCCTCATAAAGATCTATGGCACAATTTGTATATACTTTTTGTACATCATCATTATCTTCAAGAACTTCTATCATCTTAGCTAATTTTTTGATATCAGCAGGGTCTGTCGGAGTTGATTCCATTGACGGAACTTGCTCAACATCGGATTCTGCTATTTCATATCCTGCATCTGTAAGGGCATGATGGACATCTGTATGTACAGATGGGTCTGTTACGATTTCAAAGCTGTCATCGTGAACAATCATGTCGTCTGCACCTGCTTCCAGTGCTGCCTCAAGTAAAGTGTCCTCATCTATATCATCTGTTTTTTCTATAAGAATAATACCTTTTCTTGAGAACATATACGATACACATCCGGGTGCTCCCAGATTGCCGCCGTATTTGTCAAAGGTTGATCTTACTGATGAAGTGGTTCTGTTATTGTTGTCAGTAAGAGCTTCTACTATAACGGCTACTCCGGCTACTCCGTAACCTTCAAATTTAAGTTCTTCGTAAGTTTCACCGGCCATTTCGCCTGTTCCCTTTTTTATTGCTCTGTTGATGTTATCGTTAGGCATGGAAATGGCTTTGGCTTTTTCTATTGCCAATCTTAACGAAGCATTATATTCAGGGTCGCCGCCGTCCTTGGCTGCAACTGTAATTGCTCTTGCATATTTAGTAAACATCGCAGCTCTTTTTGAGTCTTGCGCTGCTTTTCTTCCGGCTATTGTACCGTGTCTTCCCATGGAGACACCTCCTTAAGTGATATATTTTCGTCATGATTATTATATCACCGTCTAAAGTTCCTTTCAAGTTTTGATTTTATTATTTGTAAAAAATGTGCATTCCTTATTGCAAAAAGGAATTGCAAATTGACTCCAAAAGTCTTTTACAAAGCAAAATCACGGCAGCATGCAAAGCCGGCTTACCGTGATTTTAATTCGTTCATTTAACTATTATATGGTATAACGAACTGTTTTCCTCGCCGAAAACATATACATCATGACCAAGTTCCATTAGCGCTCTGATATATAAATCGCTTTCCAGTTCTTCCGTTGAAAATTTATTGCTGAAAAATCCTCCCAGTCCGCAGTTTACAATATCACAGATAAGAGTCTTGTAAAATTCACTTTCCTTTAAGTCCGCTGCCGCCGAAACAGCAGGTTCTTTCTTTTCAAGGATTACGACAGTCATATAAGGACTTATGCTGCCTCCTGTAGCCTCAGAGGACAGGAAGTGAGTCAGGTGTTTATCTATTTTCCCCTCATCCCATAACTCCTTGATTATGCTGCGAGCCATAGGTAAGGTGTCCGATGTCTGATAGCCTATAAGGTTTCCCCTTTCGTCTCTGACATTGAGAATTGTTCCGTATATTTTTTTGATATTGTTTGCAATATCCTTATTTTCACCCTTATTGCAGGTGAAGAATAATGCATTAAATCCAAAATTTTCAGGCAGCAAACTTTCATCTTGAAGCAGTGCTTCTTTCATGCAAGCATATTCTTCGATAAGAGCTTTTTGCAGGCGGAAATTTTGGAAAATCAGCTTTTTCATTTCCGGCTCTGCGGCAAAGCAATCATCTCCGTAATGCTTTAAATATTCGTCGGGACATGTGACGGGACGCTTATCCGTTTCAAATAGCTGCTGCCGAGTAATATTTTTCATAATTTTTCTCCTATGGCTGCTTTTGATTTTAATATACCATAAGGTGCCGTGAGTTACAATAAAATCGGTAGAATAAGATATAACCATTCTTATTCTACCGACTATTAACAGTAAGTTGTTGGCCTGTCATCCGGCAACGGCCGTGTGTGACCACAAAATTATGGCTTGGGCAGCATTGCTGCGTGGCGGATTTGTCGATATTGGCTATTTATTCTGCTTGCAGCTATGAGGACAACATTTTTTTGAAAAAACATTGGCCTGCTGCTTAATAATTTTAAAATCAGCCAATGGGCGACATTTTGCGACAAATTTCGACCGCCACAGGCAGTCATTTGTTGGCTTTTTCGCCGAAAATCACAAATTCAGCCAACCTCCCCACGACATAGGGTACGGTTCAACAACACGAGGCACAGTTCAATACAGTCCATATTGCCTATTCCTTTCTCTTTATATCTTCCTTATTAAAATTCTTGTGGGCAGTAGCCATCATCAGCTTAATACGGTTAAGCTGATTGGTGTTGCTGGCGCCCGGATCATAGTCGATAGCTACTATATTGGCCTTAGGGTATCGTTCTCTTATGGCTTTCATCATTCCCTTACCGGTAACATGGTTAGGCAGGCAAGCAAAAGGCTGCAAACATGCAATATTATCAACTCCGTTCTTGATAAGTTCCAGCATCTCGCCTGTAAGAAGCCATCCCTCTCCGCATTGATTTCCGATGGAAGCTATCTCTGATGCAGCTGCCGCCGTTTCTTCTATGTATGATGGCTCATCGAAGCGCTTGCTCTCTCTAAGAGCCTTTCTCATAGGTTTTCTGAACCACTCCACCAATTTTATAGCAACCTTGTTTTCTTTGTACTTAAGATAAGAGCCGGAAAGCTTTTCATAGTTGAACTTCTTGCTGTACATTCCGTACAAAAAGAAGTCTATCAAATCGAGGACTACGGCTTCTCCGCCCTCTTTTTCTATTATGCCCACTATGTTGTTATTGGCGTCGGGATGATACTTTACAAGAATCTCACCTACTACACCTACTCTCGGTTTCTTCTCACCGGTCAGAGGAAGATTATCATATTCTTCTACAATCTTCTTCGCCAGTCTTTTATATGTGGATATTTTGCCATCTCTGCAATTTTGGAAAATTTCAGGCTCATACTTTTTCATTATGCCTACGGCGCTTCCTTTGACTTTCTCGTAAGGTCTTGTAGCATATAAAAGTCTCTGGAACAAATCTCCGTACAATGCTCCTATGATAAGCTTTTTACCCATGGAAATGCCTATCTTAAATCCCGGATTTGATTCAAGTCCGGCTGTATTAAATGATATTACCGGAACTTGCTCCATTCCCAAATCCTTAAGAGCTTTTCTAAGGAGCGCAATATAGTTGCTGGCTCTGCATCCTCCCCCTGTCTGAGACATAATCAGGGCAGTTCTGTCCAAATCATATTCGCCTGACTTAAGGGCACTTATCATCTTACCTAAAGTAACAAGGGTAGGATAACATGCGTCATTGTTTATATATTTAAGACCCTCATCTACAGCATTTTTATCAACGGTAGGCATTAACACAGCTTTGTATCCGCTTGAATTCAGCACTGCTTCAAAATATTGAAAATGAATCGGAGACATCTGCGGAATTATAACCGTGTAATCCTCTTTCATCTCTTTAGTGAAAATCCTGCGTTTATATGGTTTTTCGTAGTGCTCATGCTTGATGCCGTTCTTGCTTCTTTCGTCTATAGCCGCTTTGAGGGAGCGTATGCGTATTCTGGCGGCTCCCATATTGGTGCCTTCGTCTATTTTAAGTACCGTATAAAGTTTATTGTTGTGTTCCAGAATTTCTTCTACTTGATCGGTAGTCACAGCATCTACTCCGCATCCAAAAGAATTGAGCTGTATAAGTTCAACATCATCTCTTGTTCCTGCAAAATCAGCAGCCTTGTACAGTCTTGAATGGTATGTCCACTGGTCAAGAACTCTTATAGGTCTTTTAAGAGAACTTAAATGGCAAATGGAGTCTTCCGAAAGGACTGCCATATCAAAAGATGTTATCATCTTATTTATGCTATGATTTATTTCTTTGTCAAGATGGTATGGTCTTCCGGAAAGAATTATGCCTTTCTTACCATGTTTTTCTATATATCTTAATGCAGCTTCGCCTTCTTTTCTGACATCATCTTTAAATTTCAGTTCAGCTTCACGAGCCTTTAGAACCGCTTCTTTTATTTCTGCTGTGCCTACATTTTTGCCGGAAAGAAGCTTAGTCATCCTTTTTATAAGACGCTTATCGTCATCATATGGGACAAACGGATGCAAAAATTCAACTCCTGCATCTTTAAAAATTTCATCCATATTGTTTGCTATAACTTCAGGATAAGTTGCCACAATCGGACAATTGTAGTGATTTTGCGAGTAGGAATCTTCCTTTTGTTCATAGTTAATGCATGGATAGAATATCCTCTTTTCTCCCATTTCCACAAGAGTTTTAATATGGCCATGAACCATCTTGGCAGGATAACATGCAGTATCTGAAGAAATGGTGTCTATCCCCTTTTCATAGAGTTCTTTGGAAGAATTAGGTGACAAAACCACTTTAAACTTCAGCTGCGTAAAAAATGTAAACCAGAACGGATAATTTTCGTACATATTAAGAACTCTGGGAATAGCAATTCTGCCCCGTTCAGCTTCATCATCGGAAAGAGGTTCGTAATCAAATACTCTTTTAAGCTTATATTCGTACAAATCCGGCAGGTCGCTATGTTCGTCTGCCTTACCGGCTCCTTTTTCACATCTGTTTCCTGTTATATATTTTGCACCGTCCGCAAATTTTGTAACAGTAAGCATACAATTATTTTCACAGCCCTTACATCTTGTATTCGATGTTGCGGCCTTAAAATCATCAAGGCTGTCTGCCGGAGTCACAAATGATATGTGTCTTTCCTCAAAGTTTTCCAGTGAATTCAAAGCGCAGCCATATGCTCCCATTATTCCTGCTATATCGGGGCGGACTACTTCTTTTCCTAAAACCTTTTCTATGGCTCTTAGTACAGATTCATTGAGAAAAGTACCTCCTTGAACAACAATATTATTTCCGGCTTCCTCAGGATTTCTGAGTTTTATAACTTTATATAAAGCGTTTTTTATTACAGAATATGAAAGGCCTGCCGCAATATCCGAAATTTCAGCACCCTCTTTTTGAGCTTGCTTAACCATTGAATTCATAAACACAGTACATCTCGTTCCAAGATCTACAGGGTTCTTTGCATGAAGACCTACTTGGGCAAAGTCTTCCACAGACATATTTACAGATTTTGCATATGTTTCTATGAAAGAGCCGCAGCCTGAAGAGCAAGCTTCGTTAAGCATTATGCTGTATATGGCATGATCTTTTATTTTCATGCATTTCATATCCTGACCACCTATGTCGAGGATAAAATCAACTCCCGGAAGAAATTCTTCAGCAGCTTTATAATGGGCCATAGTCTCTATAATACCGTAGTCAGCATTAAATCCAGCCTTTATAAGCCCTTCTCCGTATCCTGTTACTGTGGTATTTGCTATGTATGATTCTGACGGCAGAATACTGTATACCTCTTTAAGCATTTGTTTCGTAGTTGTAAGAGGGTTTCCTTCGTTTCCGCTGTAAAAACTGTACAGAAGATTTTTATCTTTGTCTATCAAAGCCGCTTTTGTTGTGGTAGAACCGGCATCTATTCCTAAAAAAAGCGGACCTTTTGCTTCTTTTATATCTTTTCTCTTTATTTTTGCCTTGTCATGACGCTCTCTGAATTCATCATATTCCTTCTTATCTTTAAACAGAGGTTCTATTCTCTTAGCTCCCTCTGTTTGATTTGAATCAAGATTATTTATTTTTCCTAAAATATCACTTAATTTTAAAGTTTCAGATTTTTCAGCCATAAATGCTGCACCAAGGGCAACAAAATACTTGGAGTTTTCCGGGAATATAACCTCTTCCGGCTTTAACTCCAATGTTTCTATAAACCTTTTTCTAAGCTCGGACATATATGTAAGCGGTCCGCCAAGGAAAGCAACATTGCCCTTTATCTTATGTCCGCATGCAAGTCCGCTTATGGTCTGATTAACTACTGCCTGAAATATGGATGCAGCCAAATTCTCCAAAGGAGCACCTTCGTTTATCAGTGGCTGTATGTCAGTTTTTGCAAACACTCCACACCTTGCGGCTATTGGATAAATCACTTTGTAATTTTTTGCTGCCTCGTTAAGACCCTCGCCGTCTGTATTCAGAAGTATTGCCATCTGGTCTATAAATGCACCTGTACCTCCTGCACATGTGCCGTTCATACGCTGCTCAACAGTGCTGCCAAAGTAAGTTATCTTAGCATCTTCTCCTCCAAGCTCTATTGCTACATCTGTCTGCGGAATAAGTTTTTCAACTGCAAGGGAACATGTAACAACTTCCTGTTCAAATAAGGTTCCTGTTTTTTCGGCCAGAGCCAATCCGCCTGAACCTGTTATGACACATTTTACATTTATGTCTCCGACTTCAGCTATCAAATCTTTAAGACACTCTTTGACTTTATCAAATACACTTGACATATGTCTTTCGTATCTCTGATAAATCACCTTTTCATTTTCATCTATTAAAATTATTTTTACGGTTGTTGAACCGACATCAATTCCAAGTCTCATAATATCCCTTTCACCTTTCTCTTCGCATTATATTTTACCACCATTTCGCTAAAATTTCGCTAAGATAGTGTTAAGGTTATTGCTTTTACTCCATTATTTATGAAAAAAAATATAATAATTCATTGTTTATAAAATTTTATTTTTTTAAGCACACAGCAGCAAAATATGATAAAATGTCAAATATGAAAAGCATAATTAAGAAAAGAACATGGAAAGCCATTTACAGGCTTTTGGACAAAGTTTCCCCTGTCAGCTATGACTGCGGCAAGCTGTGCGGTGCGGCATGCTGTACATACAGCGGCGATATGGCGGAAGAAGACCTTGGAATATATTTATATCCGGGTGAAGATAAGATACATGACAGAGAAAGTGACTGGCTGCAATGGACCGTTCAGCAAGCCGAAGACTTTGAATTCCCCGATTCATGGCATGGGGATGTTTATTTCGTGCGCTGCAACACCCCTCCCAAATGTCCGCGCAAAATGAGACCTTTGCAGTGCCGGACTTTTCCGCTGACGCCGCATATTGATGAAAACGGAATTCTATCTTTGATTATGAATGATGAAGAGCTGCCGTACAAATGTCCTCTTTTGGACGGCAACATAACGCTTAATGAAGATTTTATAAAAGCAACTTACACCGTATGGGCTCATCTTATAAGAGACCCTCTGATTTATAACCTTGTGGAGATGGATTCCAAAGCAAGGTATGAGGTAAGTGATGAAAAGTGATATAATATGGCTAATATTTGCTTTTGGCTCTGCCTTTTTTGCAGGTATAACTTCTATATTAGCCAAATGTGGTATAAGGACAACCGATTCTTCTGTTGCAACAGCTATACGAACAATTGTCGTTTTTCTGATGGCTGTTATCATGGTTATAATAGCCGGCACACAAACTCATATATCTGAAATTTCTATCAGAACATGGGTCTTTCTCATACTTTCGGGACTTGCAACGGGAGGTTCATGGCTCTGCTATTTCAAAGCCTTGCAGATTGGAGATATAAACAAGGTTGTTCCTATAGATAAATCAAGCACAGTACTTGCAATGATTATGGCTTTTATATTCTTAAAAGAAGATATCACATTGCTCAAAGTGATTTGCATGTTTTTTATCGGAACGGGAACTCTTATGATGATCGAAAATAAAACACCATCAATAGGTTGTTCTTCAAAAAACAGCTATCTTCCCTTTGCATTTATGTCAGCAATATTTGCAGCGCTGACTTCTATTTTAGGTAAAATCGGTATTGAAAATATAGATTCTAATCTTGGAACTGCTATACGAACCTTTGTTGTACTTATAATGGCATGGCTCATGGTAGGAATAACAAAAAAAGGTTCTGAAATTAAAAAAATCTCAAAAAATGAACTCGCTTTCATATGTTTTTCAGGACTTGCAACAGGATGTTCATGGCTATGCTACTACAAGGCTCTGCAAATAGGTCCGGCTAGTGTAGTCGTTCCGATTGATAAATTAAGTATAATAATTACAGTAGCATTCTCTTATCTTGTTTTTAAGGAAAAGTTGACAGCAAAATCACTTTTTGGGCTTGTCCTCATAACCGTAGGTACGCTCGGAATGCTCCTTTGATAATTTCTATAAAACATAATCAAAAACATGGGATTTTCTGATAACAAAAAACGCAGCAGCTATAAAAACTGCTACGCTTAAAAAATACGACTTTTTTGAGACATATTTAAATTAATGATGTCTCTTTTTTAATTACAGCTTTGATATTTCATTTTTGTAAAGCCATTTAAGCATTACAGCGCTGTAAACAAGACCTAAGATTTCCGCAAGAGGGAATGACAACCACGAAAGTGTTACTCCGCCTATTCTGATAAGTATAAATGCCAGTGGCAAAATACCTATAAGCTGTCTTATTACAGACGCATACAAGCTGAGTACACCGTGCCCCGTTCCTTGAAAGAGCGTTCCGGTTATTATACCGAATGCCGCAGGTATAAAGCAAATACTTATAAGTCTTAAGGCAGGCACACCTATTCGCAGCATTTCTTCAGAAGCGTCGAATATCATAAGAAGCTGAGCAGGAATTGCCTGGAACAGAACTGTTCCTACCGCCATTACTATAAGAGCCACCTTGAAAGCTTCTTTATAAGTGCTCATCAGTCTTTCTTTGTTTTTTGCTCCGTAATTATAGCCCATAATAGGCATTGCGCCTTGATTAAGACCGAACACCGGCATGAATACAAACGACTGTATTCTAAAATATATTCCAAGCACTGCCACAGCGGTTGTTGAATAAGCAACCAGTATCATGTTGTAGAAGATTATCATAAATGAACCTATAGACTGCATAACAATGGAAGGTAATCCTACTTTATAAATGTCTCCTACTATTCTCCAATCCATTTTGAAACCCTTTAATTTAATTTTCACAAGATGTTCGCCTCTGATAACTATAGTTATTCCCATTATCATTCCGCACATCTGCCCTGTGATTGTGGCTATTGCGGCTCCTGCCACACCCATTTTAGGCAGTCCGAACATTCCGAATATCAAAATCGGGTCGAGAACTATATTTACGACAGCACCTGTGAGACTGCATTTCATAGGAGCAACCATATTACCTGTAGATTGCAGAACTTTTTCAAGCACCACTTGTATATTCAAAAACAATGAGCCTATGCATATTATCTGAAGATATTGACATGCTGAATCATATATAATCGTACCCTCATCTGCATATCCTGAAATAAATGGTTTTGCAAAAAATACGCCTATTATGAAAAATATCAGATAATTAAAAAGCCCTATCCTGATACTTGTGCTTGCGGCCTTGTCGGCTGCATCTTGATTTTTGGCTCCAAGCCTTCTTGCAATCAGCGAGTTAATACCTACTCCGCTTCCCACAGAAATAGCAATTATCATCATCTGTATAGGATTTACAAGTGATACGGCAGTCAATGCGTCTTCACCTATTCTTGAAACGAAAATGCTGTCAACTACATTGTACATGGCATTGATAGTCATCGACAGAATAGCAGGCCAAGCCATACTCATAAGAAGTTTTCTTACAGGCATTGTTCCCATCTTGTTTTCATGAGTCATTTGATTTAGTGTATTGTTTTCTGCTGATTTGTTCATACTCTTTCTCTGTACCTCCTATTAGCCAAAGAAATATTATACAACAAATTATTTACAAATTCAACAATTATGGTATTATATTCAAAGTGAGTTTTTAGAGAGAGGAATTAAAATGACCACAAGACAGGAAGAAATAAACAAAAGACGAATTTTCGGCATTATATCCCACCCGGATGCCGGAAAAACAACATTAACAGAAAAACTTCTTCTTCATGGAGGAGCAATAAGACAGGCAGGAACTGTTAAAGCACGCAGAAACGACAAATTTGCAACATCCGACTGGATGGAAATCGAAAAACAAAGAGGTATATCCGTAACTTCATCTGTAATGCAGTTTGAGTACGATGATAAAGTTATTTCCATCATGGATACCCCCGGACATAACGATTTCGGCGAGGACACATACAGAATACTTACTTCAGTTGACAGCGCCGTAATGGTGATAGACGGAGCTAAAGGTATAGAAACACAGACACGAAAGCTTTTTAAAGTTTGCGCTATGCGTCATATACCTGTTTTTACATTTATAAATAAGCTGGATAGAGAAACGAAAGATCCTTTTGACTTGATTCAGGAACTGGAAGATGTTTTAGGTCTTCCGTCTGTACCTGTAACATGGCCGATAGGCTGCGGTCTTAACTTTCAGGGAATTTATGATATTCAAAAGAACGAGGCAGTATTATACAAAGCAAATAAAAAGATTAAACTTGGTCCTGACGGGGTTTTCGGTCCTGAACTGGAAAACGAAATATCAGGATTCAACTTATCGTCACTTAGAGATGAGATAGAACTTATACAAGGCGCCGGCAACGAATTTGATATTGAAGCCATAAGCTGCGGCAAACTGTCTCCTGTATTTTTCGGCTCGGCTCTTGCTGATTTTGGAACGACTCAGTTTTTAGAGCACTTTCTTGAGATATCTCCTGCTCCCGGAGTAAGAAAAACAACCGACGGACAGGTTGCTCCCGACGACGACTTTTTCAGTGGATTTATATTTAAAATACAAGCCAATATGAATCCGGCCCACAGAGACAGATTGGCATTTTTCAGAATATGTTCCGGAACTTTTGAGCGTGGAATGAGCGTCAAGCTGTCAAGAACAGGTAAAGAAATGAAGCTGGCTCAGTCTACAATGCTTATGGCGAATCAGCGTGAAAATGTAGAAACAGCCATAGCCGGCGATATCATAGGAATATATGATACGGGAAATTACCAGATAGGCGATACTCTTTCCACCAGAAAAGAGCCACTGTTCTTTGAACCTCTGCCTACTTTCCCGCCGGAGCTTTTTGCCCTTGTAACTCCAAAAGATACAATGAAAGCAAAACAGTTCCAAAAAGGTGTGGCGCAATTGGCTCAGGAGGGTGCCATACAGGTATATAAAAATCAATACAATGAGGTAATAATAGGCGCTGTAGGTCAGCTGCAATTTGAAGTTTTCCAGTACAGACTTGAAAATGAATATAATGCAAAGATAAGAATGGACAGACTTGACTTTTCACTGGCTCGTTGGGTACAAACCGATGACATAGAAGCTGTTAAGTCAGTGCTTGATTCAAGAACAATGTTGGTTTTTGACCATTTTGAAAGACCTCTTATTTTATTTGCAAATCAATTTACTTT